>JAHEMP010000041.1 GCA_024643585.1 Crocinitomicaceae bacterium
TGGACCTTAACCAATGAAGTTGACATTCCTGTTGCGAGTGGTATTTATTTAATTCATGTCAGTGTGCCTGGAGTGGGAGATAGGGTAGTAAAGTTCTTTCTGGCTGCAAGAGCTCCAGATTACGAGGGATTGTAAGGAAGTGAAATTCGGAAAGTAGTTCCCTTGCCTAATTCTGAGGTAAGAACAAAAACTTTGCCTTTGTGGTACTCGTTGACAATTCGTTTTACTAGGGATAAACCTAATCCCCATCCTCTTTGTTTGGTTGAAAAACCGGGTTGAAAAACGGTACGCATTTGTTTTTTGTCTATCCCTTTGCCGTTGTCTTTAATATCGATGTGAACAAAATGGGTGTCAGCGGTCAGTACAATTTCAATTTTTCCCTTTGCTTCCATGGCATCTACGGCATTTTTCACGATGTTTTCAATTACCCATTCCATCAGGGGAGCATTGTGCGGAACACCGCCTGTTTTAACAGGACTGTAGACTATTTCTACGTTTTTTGATATACGAGGTCGCAAATAGTCTAATATGTTCTCTATGGTCAAACTAACGTCTAATTCGTTTAGTTTGGAAGTTGAACCAATTTTCGAAAAACGATCGGTTACTTTTTCCAATCGAGTAATGTCCTTTCGCATTTCGGTTGTGATGGATAAATTATTTTCATTTTCATCCAACAACTCGGTCCAAGCCATGAGAGATGAAAGGGGTGTGCCCAATTGATGCGCCGTTTCTTTTGCCATTCCCGCCCAAACTTTGTTCTGTTCGGCTTTTCGAAAAGTCGAAAATATGAGATATCCAATGAAAATAAACAACCCAATTATTACAAATTGAATGTACGGAAAGTACTTCAATTGTTTAAGCTCTGGACTGCTATCATAATACAGCAAAAATTCCTCACTGTCTCCAAATAATATTTGTATTGGCTTGTTAATAGAACCTAATCCAGCAATTGTTTTTTGTATAGCCGGTTTAGAACTGACCTGCACAGCTGTAAGATTGCTACCCACAACACTGTCATTTTTTATATCGTAAAGTAATACGGGAACAAGCCCTTCATTATTTATCAAATCACGATTAAAGGATGCCAAGAGAGAATCTCGTTCTTTTTCCAAATGAAGAATCACCTTAGAATCACCATAATAATAAGTCATGAACAAACCTTCATAGACTTCTATGGTAAAGGGTGGATTTACCTTTCGCCAAGTTTGAGTTAACGAAAATAAGGAGTCATCAAAAAGTTTGCTTATTTCTTTCCTCGATGCATTGGGATGATTTATACGGATGGCGGAGGTGTCAAAATCTAAATTAACAAAACCTGAAATTTGATTTTCATTGTCAAGTAGTATGACAGGAATGTTTTTATTTTGATTAATAATTTGAAAGGGGAAACTAAAATCTGTATTTAACTCGAGGGCGGTTGGTTTAGAAACTTCCTTGGTCGCATCTATCCAAAGCGTCATCTTTTCCCTCTCTTTGTCCCGCAATTGAGAAAAAGTACGGTTGGTTAATTGCACCAATTCAACCTTCTTTTTTATGGCGTCGGCCCATTGAGTGGCTCTTTCTTTTTCTCTGTCGTGGACTTTGCTAACTATGCTATTGGAGACGAATAACGAAAAACCAACGAATAAAATGGCAATGAATAGTAAGGCAATTTTCCAACGTTGTTTGCTTGAATAAATATTCATTTCCTTACTAGTCTATTATTATTTCTAAATGTAGTAAAAACGTTTAAATTTATTTATTATTCCAATTGGTCATTGTAAGTTGTAAACCTATGGTGGAATAGCTTTTTATAAACTCGGTAGCTACTTCGATTCTTTTATTTAACGTTTCTCTTTCTTCATTGCTCCATTCACCAAGCACATAATCGACTTGTTGACCTTTATTGAATTCATTGCCTACACCAAAACGAAGTCGTGTATATTCCGTTGAATTCAATACGGCTTGAATATCCTTTAATCCATTGTGTCCTCCGTCAGAGCCTTTGCCTTTCATTCTTAGTTTGCCAAAAGGAAGTGCTAGGTCGTCTGTCACAACAACAATGTTTTCTTTTGGAATTTTATGTTGTTGCATCCAATAGTTGACAGATTTACCAGATAAATTCATGTAGGTACTTGGTTTTATGCAGACAAGGTGTCTCCCTTTGAATTTCAATTCGCTTACATCTGCTAGTTTGTCTGTGCGAAATGTACCCCCCAATAGTTCGGTGAGTTTCTCAACTACTTTAAATCCGATGTTGTGTCGGGTTTCACTATATTTTTCGCCTGGATTTCCCAGCCCCACGATGAGGTATTTCATTTTTTTTCTTGTAAAAATACAAAACAAAAAAAGAGGTAGGAAAAGCCCACCTCTTTTCAATACTATATTTTCTTTGTTAGAAACGAACTTTAAACTCTACACGACGATTTTCAGCGCGTCCTGCCGCAGTATCGTTCGAAGCTTTTGGCTGTGTTTCACCAAATCCATACGATTCCATTCTGGACGCCGAAATCCCTTTATCAATCAAATACTGTCTTACAGAGGCAGCTCTCTCTTGCGATAACGCCATGTTTTTAGCGTCATCCCCTTGTGCGTCTGTATGACCATTGATATCCAAATTATAGGTAGGATTTTCTTTCATGATTTTAGCAACATCATCGAGTATGCCGTATGAAGTAGGTTTGATAATTGCTTTCGAAGTTTCAAATTGAATTCCCTTTAACGCTTGATCGAATACCTTGAGTGTCTCCGCTTTTATTTCTGGACAACCTTCATTCGACACAACGCCAGCAACTGTAGGACATTTATCCATATTGTCTGGAACTCCATCTAAATCCGAATCCGGACAACCTTTAAATTCCATAGACCCAAATAGAGTAGGGCATTCATCTTCAGAGTCCTTTATGCCATCCCCATCCGTATCAGGGCAGCCATTAAACTCAGCTAAACCTTTTACTTTAGGACAATCGTCTTTCGAATCTTCAATACCGTCACCGTCTCTGTCTGGACATCCATTAGCTGATTTAGGTCCTTTTAGATCTGGACAAGCATCTTCAGCATCTGTGACACCATCTCCATCTGAATCTGGGCAACCTTTCATAGAAGGTAAACCTTTCACATCTGGACAAGGATCTTGGTAGTCAGCTATTCCATCTCCGTCATTGTCATTTGGACAGCCAAAAAGGTCTACACTAACTCCGGCTGGCGTGTTGGGACATTTATCTTTTCTATCGGAAACGCCATCTTCATCTGTATCAAAAGTTTTACCAAGAGGAATTACGAGACCGACAGAATGAATCATAAATTGGTCATTTTTACCATTCGAAAGGTTGTCGCGTCTGTCTGCTCCGGTATACGCCCAGTTTAAATTATAATTGATACCAATACTTTCTGAAATCATATAGGACAACCCTAAGCCTGAATTTATTGTCATATCCAAACCGGATACGCTGGCGCAGATATCTTCAGGGTTTTCAAACGTATTTGCAATTCCGATGCCTCCGAAAATGTAGGGCTGAAATTTGGAATCTTCTTTCAGCCATTTGCCATTATTGAATTTTAATCTACCTTGGAAATTCGATTTCAAAACGGATGCATTATATGGAATACCAGCATTTGTTGCATTTTCAAACCCGTGACTTCCGTAACCAACATCTATTCCGGCAGTAATAAAAGGGTTGACATACATCATGATTGTTGCTCCAAGTTGCAAGCGAAAAGTAGATTTATTAAACCATTCCTGATTCAAATCACCGTGATAATCGCTAATGCCAGCATAAGGACCGACAGCAACCTTTTTATCAACTGATTGTGACCAATTTGTAAATGGAATGATTAGTAGCGCATAAATTATTACTAGTTTGTTATTCATTTTGAACATTTTATTAATTAGGAAATAAGTGAGTTGTGTCTTTTTGATTTTCTGTTAAAGTCAAAAAAACAACTTGAATTTAATCTTTTCATCCTTACCAAACACTATTTTGGATAGAATTAAAGGCTATTTGCAACTATATCAAATACATCAGAAGGGGTTATGGCTTGTCTTTCGCCCATTTTTAACCATCCTCTTTCCTGAAAACGATTTTGTACTGTACTAGCTAAATCTTTGTGATCACTGGTATAGGCACTTATGCGCGTTTCGATGCCTAAACTATTAAAAAATCCTTCAGTTTTCTGAATCACTTCTTTTGCAATCTCATCTTCTGTGCCAGTTAAAAGCCAGACACGTCTACCGTATTGAACCAATTTTTCTTTTTTATTCTCAAATTGATTTTGGTACAATCTTGGAGCGATTATCGCCAAAGTTCGAGCATGGTCAATACCGTATAGGGCCGTTAGTTCATGCCCGATCATATGTGTTGTCCAATCTGTAGCAACACCACATCTTAGATTGCCATTTAAAGCATGAGTAGCGCACCACATTAGATTGGACGCCCATTTGTAATTAGAAGGATCGTTTAAGACCTTTGGCCCAATTTCGATAAGTGTACTCAATATTCCTTCAGCCTCTCTTTCTTGTAAAAGATTGTCAGTCGGATAAGTTAAGTATTGCTCCAAGGTATGCATATATGCGTCTACAATTCCGTTAGCAATTTGACGTTTGGGCAAACTTGCTACAACTGTTGGATCGCAAATAGAAAATTTTGGAAAAAACAAAGGACCTCCCATTGTTCTCTTTTCTTTTAAATCGTCTCGACTGATGACAGCTCCTGAGTTCGCCTCCGATCCAGTTGCAGGCAATGTGAGCACAGTTCCAAAAGAAATGGCTTCGCTGAACACACAGTTTTCTTTCCTTAAAAGTACATCCCAAGCATCTCCTTTGTACTTTGTGGCACCACAAATAAATTTCACGCCATCAATTACGGAACCTCCTCCGACAGCCAAAATAAAATCGATTTCCTCCTTTTTGCAAATCTCAGCAGCTTTCATCAACGTATGAAATTGAGGATTTGCCTCAATGCCGCTAAATTGAACGATTTCATAATTAGGAAGTGCATTGGCAACTTTATCAAAAACCCCATTTTTAAAAATGCTCCCGCCACCATACGCAATCATTATTTTGGATTTTTTGGTAAAAGAGGAAATCAGTGAAGGCAAGTTTTGATATTGGTCTTTTCCAAAAAGTATTCTGGTTGGATTTACTACATCGAAATTTAACATGATTTTTTATTGATTAAAAAACCCCAAAACAAAGATTGCTTTGGGGTTCTATTTATATTTTGAATTTTGATTTAAATGTTTCCATTGTCTCGCACAGCATAAGCAATGGTTAAGCCATCCACGTTTTGCAGTTCCTTTCGGATATCAAAAATTAATCCTGTAGGAGCGCCTTTGTCAGCCTTTACACAAGTAATAACTCCAGTTATTGGAACTTTTACACGTGATTTCTTTTCCTCGAACTTGTCTTTTTTCCACTGACCTACAGCGTTGGTGGTATACAATTCATCCGAAGTTGCTTGCACAACATTATCCAATGAAAGAGCATATCCCATTTTGAAATCGTTAAGTCTAGCCTTATTTCTAGGTTCGCCTAAATACAAAAAGTCGATTTCTGAACGTTGCTTATAAGGAGTCAAGTCGGTAGTTTTTGTTCCAGTTGGTTGATCAACATCAACAGTAGGATCTACTTCTTTACTTGTTGTTGCAACCATAAAGAAGAACAAAAGCATGAAGACGATATCAGGAAGTGAAGAGGTATTTACACCTGGAAGCTTTTTGCCGTTATCTTTTTTAAATTTTGACATAATTTCTTCTAATTTTTAGGAGTAACTTCAATAATACGAGCTGGATAAAGAACGTCTAACAAATCCAATTTACCTTTATCAATTGGTTCTTCATCACTAATGTATCTAGTTTTAATAACACCGTATGATTCTCCGAAAATTCTTTTCGCTTCAGTATCTCTCAACTCAAATATCGCTTCCTCAATTTCAGTTTGAATTTTTGCAAACAAACTATATTGTGTTCTAGTTTGAACTTCTATTCGAATATTTGCTTGAGAATTGATTAAAGGGAAATCATTACCGCCAAACAATTTTAAAGAGCGTTTCATTTTGTCCCACTCATCAATTTTACTGTAGGCATAATCTATTAATGCGTCACCAGCATCTTGTTCCTCAAAAGATTCCAACTCCTTCTCAGCAGCTTTTAAATTTGCCTCAATCTCGTTTTTGGTTGGATGCGTATACGTCGGGAAATCATTCGTTAAATCATTGACATTTCGGTTGGTATTGTAGAATTCAATGATTTTTTCTGAAATCTTATCCGGATCAGCAATAATTTCGCCACGCACCATCAGTTGATTCTGATTGTTGGCTTTTATCGCTAAAACATTACGTTGTTCAACCTCAATAATCTCAGTCTTTATCTCAACTTTTTTAGGAATATTTCGAATATACGCCTGGTCTTTATCCATTGTTGTGGTAACCAAGAAGAAAATCAATAACAAGAAGGCGATATCCGCCATGGAACCTGCATTTATTTCCGGAATATCTCGCTTTGCCATAATTTTATTTTCTTAATTTTCCAATGAATGGAGTTGCAACAATAGCAATTACTGCCGCTACTAAACCGAATAACACTGTGTATAACCCAGCTGTGGTAGATGTAATAGTTCCTTTCGAAACGTTGCCTATCGATTCTGTCAATGCCAAAGTTTCACTCGTGTCGTTTGTGCCAATTCCATAAAGTAATAGATAAAGCACCAACGCAACCACTATTCCAATAATTGAGAATAATGTTTTCTTTGGATTTGAAATCAATTGTCTAACGAAGAAGAACAGGACCAAAGCAACACAAGAAAACAATACGATAATTGTATACCATGTTGCAGCTCCCATTTTCGCTCCATCTCGGAAACTTTCAACTTCAGACAACTCAGCTGTATTATTTGGTCCGCCGAATAACAACAAGCAAACACCAATACCGATTACAGCTAGAGCCACCTTCAAGATGTTCATCCATTTTGTAAGATCGTTTTTCATCTTAATTTATTTTTTTGATGTGAATAAAATGTGAGACCTAAAGCAATTATGCTTTTGTCACCTTGTGTTTCAACATCATATCGACTAAAGAGATAGAAGCGTCTTCCATTTCGTTAACCAATCCGTCAATTTTAGATACAATATAGTTGTAGAAAATCTGCAAGAAAATCGCAGCAATCAAACCAAATACAGTTGTTAAAAGTGCCACTTTAATACCACCTGCAACTGTTGTTGGAGATACTTGACCATCTTGAATGATTTTGTCAAAGGCTTGAATCATACCAATTACAGTTCCCAAGAAACCTAACATTGGTGCTAATGCGATGAACAATGACAACCATGAAAGTCCTTTTTCTAGTAAGCCCATTTGAACTCCACCGTAAGAAACAACTGATTTTTCGACCATTTCAATTCCTTCTTCTGAACGGTCCAAACCTTGGTAGAAGATAGATGCAATTGGCCCTCTTGTATTTCGGCAAACTTCTTTTGCTGCTTCAACTCCACCAGACTTCAATGCGCCTTCCACTTCTTCAATGAATTTCGCAGTATTTACAGTAGAAAGATTCAAGTATACAATTCTTTCGATTGAAAGAGCAATACCAATGATCAAACAAATTAATACTGGTGTCATCCACAATGGATCTCCCTCAATGTATTTTTGTTTTAACGTTTGAATGAAGTCCAATTCAGGAGCTTCTGCTTCTTCAGCTTTCACTTCTTCAGAAGCGCCAGCTTGAGCTTGTTCCGCTACATTTTCCATTGGAGTAGCTGTAGTAGAATCCTGTGCTACAGTGTTGGTTGTTAAACCAAAAGT
Source organism: Crocinitomicaceae bacterium (assembly GCA_024643585.1). Classification (GTDB taxonomy): domain Bacteria; phylum Bacteroidota; class Bacteroidia; order Flavobacteriales_D; family Crocinitomicaceae; genus UBA2040. Next base: position 7,777 of record JAHEMP010000041.1, read on the forward strand.
TAAAAAAGCTGCAATAGCTAAAGAACTAATTATTTTTTTCATGTTCTAAAAGATTAATTAAATCGTATTCTTCAAAAGTTTAAATATAAGCCAAAAATAAAAAATATTTTACAATCAATACGCTACGCACCTTAGATTATCAAATTCTTGCTTGAATTTGATTCTCTATGCTGGGTAAACAGCTTATGCGGAGAGAGAGGGATTCGAACCCTCGATACCACTTTCGCAGTATACACACTTTCCAGGCGTGCTCCTTCAACCACTCGGACACCTCTCCATTATTATTTCAACAAACAGTAAATGAAGTTATCAACAACAAAAACTATTTTTAATCCCCTTCCCAGAATTGACCAATCGATATCGGATTTTACTGGTTGATTTTTCAGGACGGCTAAAGTAGTAATTATTTGCTTTTCCTAGTTAGAATTGTAATTTTCCTCGAAATATTTTACAATTTCTTCATATTGAGAGTTCACCCCTTAAATTTTCTCTCAATGCAATTTCAATTTTTTGCTTGGAAGTTTCTTTGCCCAATAAGTACATCATTTTAGCAAGGGCGGCTTCCGTAGTCATATCATTACCACTTATTACCCCGACTTTTTGGAAAAATGAGCTTGTTTGATATTTCCCTTGTTGGACACTTCCTGAAGAACATTGTGTTACATTTAAAACGATTCCTCCCTCTGAAATAAAATTTTGAATTTGATTTTGGAAAAAAGAATCACTCGATGCATTTCCCGAGCCGTATGTCTCCAAAACGATAGCCCTTATATTTTCTATGTCGAACAAACTGGAATAGTGCTTGCTGTTCATACCTGGAAATATTTTTAGCAAAGCTACTCGTGTATCAAAGTTTGTTGAAATTGTAAATTGTTTGGTCGAATCAATATAAGAAGGTATTCGGTAATCGATATCAACACCTGCAATCGCCAATTCTGGAAAATTGGGCGATTGAAATGCTTCAAACTGATTGGCCGAAACTTTCGAGCACCTGTTTCCTCTGTAAAGAGAGTATTCGAAATAAACAGCTACTTCCTGAACTCGGCTTACTCCATTTTCATCCATTGCAGCTGCAATCTCAATAGCGGTAATCAAATTCTCTTTTCCGTCTGTTCGTATTGTTCCAATTGGCAATTGACTCCCTGTTAGAATTACAGGTTTTTTCAAATTTTCCAACATAAAACTCAGAGCAGAGGCAGTATAAGCCATGGTGTCTGAACCGTGCAATACGACAAAACCGTCGTAGCGTTCGTAATTGTCAAAGATCGTTTTTGCAATGCTCGACCAATGTATCGGATTCATTTCGGACGAATCAATAGCTTCTGGAAAACTGATACTCGTCAGTTGAACCTGAAGTCGACTCAATTCTGGTACATGTTGGTCGAGATGGTCAAAGTCAAACGATTTCAATTCGCCTGTGATATTATCTTTGATCATGCCGATTGTACCGCCTGTGTAAATCAACAATATGTTTGGTCTTGCAGTCATCAATATTAATGAGGATTTGACAAAGTTATTATTTTTAAGATGTGTTCTTTATTTAAAGGTGTATCTCTTTGAGTGAAAGGTTATAAATGGAACAGCTTTTTAGCATTGGCTGAAGTTATTTTTGCCAAATCTGCTAAATTGACTCCGTGCACTTCGGCTAATTTTTCAGCAGTATGAACCAAAAATGCACTTTCGTTTCGTTTGCCACGATAAGGAACAGGAGGAAGATAAGGTGAATCCGTTTCCAAAATCAGATATTCAAGTGGGACATCCTGAAGGACTATATCTAAAGCTGCTTTTTTGTAGGTTAAAACACCACCGATACCCATCATAAAATTCTTGTAGGAGATGATTTTTTTAGCCTGGTCTAAGTTTCCTGTGAAACAATGAAACACCCCAGTAAGATTGTCGTCTATTACTTCGTCAATTATCTCGAAAATTTCTTCGAAAGCCTCACGCGCATGAATGACAATTGGCAATTTCAGTTCTTTTGCCCATTGGATTTGCAACCGAAAAGCAAGTTTTTGTTCTTCCAAAAAGGTTTTATCCCAATACAAATCCATTCCAATTTCACCCACCGCAACCATTTTATGAGATGAAAAGTATGGCTTCATAGCTAAGAGTTGTTCTTGCCAATCTTCTTTTACGTTACCAGGATGCAAACCCATCATTGGCAAACAATTCTTTGGGAAATCAGCACAAAGTTCCAGCATAGGCGCAATAGTGGTTACATCTATGTTGGGCAATAACATTGTTTCGACACCATTTCGAATGGCATTTTGAATCATTAGCTCTCGATCCGAATCAAATTCCTTCGTGTATAAATGGGCGTGTGTATCTATCCAGGTCATAAATTAGAACAAAGAAATACTCAATCCAAGGCGTAAAACATTGATTTGAGTACTCAAAGAATTTGAAAATAGGGGCGCAAAATTATATTCCCCGAAAAGAGCGAAATTTCTCAATCCGAATCGCACATGTGCAGAATATTGTAGATTATTTTCATCGGGAAAATGATAATCTTTAATTTTTGTTTTACCAGTCTCGTCCTTCAAAACATTTTTCTCGTTCAGGTTGGTTATGTAGCCAATTTTCCCCCCGATGTGAACTTTAAAATGCTTCCAGCTTTCATTTCTAAACCTTATTTCTATCGGAATGGCGAATTGATTATAATTCAGTGAGCTGTTCATCTCAACTGGACTTGGCGAATATTTTGTAGACTTGTTATTTAAATCAGTGAAAAACGTGTTGTTATGTTGTATATGAGTACGGTTATAATTGACACCCCAGCCCAAAGAAATGGTATTTCCTTTTGTTAATGGCAAGTCAAACATTAAACTCGTACCAAAACCAATTGAAGTTGGTTTTACCTGAAAAGGTTTTAAGTCTCCAGTCCAGTCGTTGTACAAAATATCAAAAATTAATCTATCGTATTTTCTTGGTCTTTCAGACTTTGCAGGCCTTAATCCTGTATAAAACCACCCGCTCCCTGGTCGAAATCTTGAAGCTTCATCGGCTCCTTTACCATCGTATTGACAAAAAGCAATTTGCGTAGTAAAAAGCAATATTATTAGTACTAATGATTTCATAATGTAGAGTTGTATTTTTCCCAATTCCATGCCGAAAGCACAGAATCTTCAAGTGTTCTGGTTGCTGTCCAATTTAAGACAGTTTTGGCTTTTTCCGCATTGGCGTATATAGCTGGTACATCTCCAGTTCTCCTTGGACCAATGCTATAATTTAATTTGATTCCCGATACTTTTTCAAATACCTTGATTAGTTCCAAAACACTTGTGCCTTTGCCTGTCCCAATATTTATGGCATCCATAAATCCAGTTTTCGATTCGAGCGCATTTTGCAAAGCTTTTACATGGGCATCGGCAAGGTCGGCAATGTGAATATAGTCTCTAATACAAGAACCATCTTGGGTCGAATAGTCGTTACCAAATACGACTAACTTTTCCAATTTACCTATTCCTGTTTGCGTAATATAAGGCAATAAATTTGCGGGTTTCCCTAGTGGCAATTCACCGATTAAAGCCGATTCATGAGCGCCAATTGGATTAAAATAGCGTAAGGCTGTTATTTTTAAATTACCGTTTGCCTTTTGAAAATCACTCAGAATTTTTTCACCCATAATCTTTGTTTCTCCGTATGGAGTTGTAGCCGCTTGTATGGGTGTCATTTCGTCAACAATTACGGTGTCTTTAGGTTCTCCATAAACTGTACAGGAAGAAGAAAAAATGATATTTGCTACCTTGAATTTTTCGGCCAATTGCAAAACCGTTAGAAGGCTACCTATATTGTTTTGATAATATTTTAAAGGTTCTCGAATACTTTCGTCAACTGCTTTGTAGGCAGCAAAATGAATAATCCCGCTAATCTCATATTCTGTAAACACTTTTTCCAGAGGATTTAGTTCACTGCAATCAATGGGATAGTGAAGGATGGGTTTACCAGCAATTGTTTCCAAATTATTGATAATAAATGGTTTAGCATTTCTAAGATCATCAATAATTATAGGCTCGAATCCTTTTTCAAGTAAAGAAATTACAGTATGCGAGCCAATGAAACCTGCGCCACCAGTTACTAAAATATATTTTTTGTCACTCATGTGGCTTCAAAGGTATAATAATTTGATGTAAATTTAAGGCATGAGCGAAAAGCCCAACATCAATATTCGTCGTTTTGAACCAAAAAAAATATCGGCTAAGTATTGGGTGCGATTTCTTCTGTACGGCCTCATTTTGGGCGGTCTTTTATTTTGGTATAAAAGTAAAAACAGAAATTCGAAATCGGATAAAATCGAACATAAAGAACTCAATTTCAAAGAATTTGAAATTGAAGATTGAAAAACACATCAAAGATGATTAGCACACTTTTTATTAAATTTTTACTTTGGGCGACACTTGTAAGCGCATCGCCCTCGAATGGTTTGCATTTGAAGGTTCACGGTATCAAGTCCAACAAAGGAAAAATTTTGATTGGTGTTTATAAAAATGATGGAGGGTTCCCGGTCATTGGCAAACAATACAAAGGGTATGAAATTGAAATTAAAAATTATCAAGCGAGCATTTTCATAAAGGACTTACCAAAAGGTACTTATGCTATAGGTGTTTGTCATGATATCAACGATAACGACAAAATGGATAAAAATTTCTTTGGCGTCCCTACCGAACCCTATGGTTTCAGTAAAAATGCTAAGGCCTACATGTCCTCACCTGACTTTGAAGATGCAAGTTTTCAATTCAATGGATTTTTGGAAATGGAGATTAAGCTAAACACCTATTAAAAAGTGAAGCTTTATTCTTCTTGTTTTGACATTCTCAGATAATGCTGATAGAGTTCGAATTGAGCCCTAAATGTAGGTTTTCCATCTTTTC
>JAHEMP010000275.1 GCA_024643585.1 Crocinitomicaceae bacterium
TGGCATGAAAGACAATAGTATTTTCACTATTGAATTTAATTTTGTTCGATGCGTTTTCCTCGAAAAGATAAACCTTCGTATTATCAATTATGCGGTTTGGTTTTCTCTTTTGGAGAATGTGCATGTAGACAATGTTGTTTGAATTTGGAGGAATAATTCCTTCTACCCCTTTTTCGCCTCTAGCTAATTTACTCGGTATGAAAATTTCTACCTCATCTCCTGCTCGCAATTTTTTCATAGCGATGTCCCATCCAGGAGTTTGCATTCCAAACCCAACGATGAAAGGGAAAGAGGACTTTTTTAACAAGTGATTTCCTTCAATTAGCTTGCCGTCCTCCAAAAACACTTTGTAATCAATATCAACACAATCACCCAATTGAATGCTATCCCCCTCGCCTCTTTTTATCCAGTGAATTTTTAACCCATCATTTAAAACCAAGGAATCCAACTCGGTCTTATTTTTCTTTAAACCAGCAACTTTTGGTTCAGTTTCATCCGATGGATTCGAATTATTAGAGGTATTGCTTTTGCAAGAAAGAAAAAAGATAAATACGAGCAGAAATAGGCTAACAATAACTTTCATTATTTTACTTTATAAAGGTGAATATCGACAACAATTGCTGTTAAAGGCGGAATTTTATTCATGTCCCCGGTCAAACCATGGGCCAAATGACTTGGAATTATCAATTTTGCTTTATCACCTTCTTTCATCAATTTTATTGCCTCTTGAACACCCGTTTCAACTTGACTTTTGTCCACTCTAAATTCCTCAATTTCATCATCTTCTGTTTTGTAACAAAAAGTTCCATCCAGCAAGGAAATGTTAAAGCTAACTTGTGCAATGCTGCCTGAAAGTGCTTGAGGACCATTTCCTTCGCTATAAATCCAATAGTACAAGCCGGATCCAGTCTCCTTCATTTTCCAATTGGTTTTTCTATCCAAGTACAATTGAATATCAATTTTTTCCTGGTCCGCCAATTCTTTATTTAGATCTGTCGAATTGTCTTTTGTCCAATTTATTTCTGGTTTTTCAATGGGTTTGTCTTCCTTACATGAAAACAAAATCAATCCAGCAAAAAGCATAAACACTAATTTCATACGACGTAAGAATGTATCACATTTTTCAATTTAACTATTGTATTTTCCAGGGAATCGAAATTTATTCCTCCGGAGGCATAAGCATGTCCGCCACCCTCGAAATGGTCACTGGCGAGCACGTTGACAGATTGATTTTCTTTTGATCGAAAGGAAATCTTAACCTTATTATCCTTTTCCTGAAGATAAACGGCCAATTTCACACCTGTTACACTTAGCGCCACGTTTACGAGTCCTTCGGTATCTCCTTTTAGGTAATGATATTGCTCTAATTCCTTTTCGGACAACCATAGAATAGCCACTTTTCCATTTTCAATAATTTCAAGATTATTGCAGATTGCATGAGACCGTAACCGAAGTTGATTTATAGAATTTTGACCATAAACAGCTTCATGAATAGCTGTATGATTCACCCCTATATCCAACAAATTAGCAAGGATTTCATGTGTTCTTGGAGTAACTGAATTAAATCTGAAAGAACCGGTATCCGTCATAATTCCTAAATAAATTGGTGTACCCATGGTATCGTTCAACAATCCTTCGGAATCGGAAACGATTAATTCATAAATCAATTGAGCAGTTGAACAAACGTCAGGTTGACTCATGGATAAAAATGCAAAATCATCTGGATACAAATGATGGTCAATCATTACTGTTTTATCTCGTTTACCGTCAAGTAAGCTTGCCATTCCATCACCTAATCGACTAGGCTGATTGTAATCCAATGCAAAAATCAACTCAGCCTTAGCCATTGCATGAATTATCTGTTCTTCGTTCTCCTCAAAATTCAAAACGTTATCAACATCTGGAATCCAAGAAAGAAAATTTGGATATGGATCAGGATGGCAAATTTGAACATTTTTATTTTTCCATTTTAAATAGTGATAAAGAGCCATGGAACTTCCTATTGAATCTCCATCAGGGGATTTATGTGCCGTAATAACGATGTTATCTACGCCGTTAATTGCTTGAATAATTTCTTGAAATGTTGTCATGGATAAAATAAAAAGTCCCGTCTATTGACGAGACTTCAAAGTTAAATTATATTTTGATTATTGTTGAACCGACTTTATCCTTTTATGATTCGTTGTGTTTCAACTTTAATTTTTGATGCCAATTCTTTTGAAACATTGTACAATGGCATTCGCATGCAATTTTCCATTAAACCCAATTCCACTAAAGCTTCTTTAACTCCGCCTGGATTACCTTCAGCGAAAAACAAACGTGTAATCTCGGTTAAGTTATAATGTATCTTGACAGCGTCTTTATGTCTATCCGTTGCTGTCCATTTAACCATGTCTGAAAAATGTTTTGGAAACGAATTCGAAACAACAGAGATTACCCCGTCTGCTCCCGCAGCGACAAGTGGTAAAACCAAAGCATCATCACCCGATAGAACCCCGAAGCCTTCAGGTCTTATTCGTATTACTTCCATGATTTGCTCCATATTACCGGAAGCTTCTTTAATAGCTACAATATTATCTACTTCTGATAATTCAATCGTTGATTCTGGGCTCATATTAGAGCCAGTGCGACCAGGAACATTGTACAATATAATTGGTAAATCCGTTTTTGCAGAAATGTATTTAAAATGCTCAACAATTCCCTTTTGGGTAGGTTTGTTGTAATAAGGCGAAACCGAAAGTATCCCGTCAACCGTTTTTGGAAGGGCGCCCATTTTATTGGCAATTTCCATTGTATTGTTTCCACCCAATCCAAATACAATTGGTTTGCGTCCTGCATTCACATCTGCAACAGTTTTTAAAATCTCCATTTTTTCATCCCAAGACAAAGTTGGGGATTCACCTGTCGTACCTTGAACTACCAAAAAATCAATGTCTCCGTTAATTTGGAAATCAATCAACTTTTTTAACGCGTCAAAATCGATTGTAAAGTCTTTTTTAAAAGGTGTTACGAGTGCTGTTCCAGCTCCCTTAAATGGATTATTCATGATTGATTTTTTCTATTGTTTCGTGTACAAAATTAGTTATTTGTTCAATGCCTGTTGCATTTGCATAAAGGCTAATATCAAATTTGATATTATCTGTTGAATTTGTAACAATTCTTTGCTTGACTTTCAGTTTATTTATGTTTTTGACTTGCTTGTCGTTCATATCCCCAATTACTAGGCAAAGATCGAAATTTTCCTTTATGGATTTTCTAAGTTCTTTGTCTTTCAATTGACCCATCCAGTTGTAATCAGACTTCGCTACATAATTGAAACGTGATGATTCTGGAAGTTCCATTTTATCCCTATC
>JAHEMP010000276.1 GCA_024643585.1 Crocinitomicaceae bacterium
GGGTGAAAATTTGGCTAAAGAAGGAGTTGTCACTCCATTTATTGGAATGTGGTTTCCTTCTATGATTCTTACACCACTTGCCATAATCCTAATGAGGGCTGCTGTGAATGACTCTCCCTTATTTGTAATGGATAATTGGGTGAAATTCTTTAGAAAATTCAAAAAAGAATCAAATGAAGGCGCTACTAGTAACCAATAAGCCCTTTCTGCCAGTAATTGACGGAGGCACGGCTGCTAGTGAGTCATTTGCCAAACAATTGATTCACGATGGTTTTGAAATAGAATACATTACCTTCTACTCAGAAAAACATAATTTTGATCCTATTTTATTTAATGCTGAGCACTGGAATAGTATAAATCCACTGGGGATTTCGTTAAAACTTAAACCCAACCTTATTGATGCGACAAAATGTTTGCTGAAAAATAAATCCTACCAATTAGCGAGATTTGAAAGTTATGATTTCATCCAAATTCTCCAACAGAAGAAAATAAATTTCGATTTTATCATCTTTGACTCGTTGTTTTCTGCTCAAATGATTGAGAAGGTTAAAAGATTATACCCAAAAGCAAAAATAATTCTACGAGCACATAATGTTGAACACATAATTTCCGAACAAAAGTTACTTTCAGAGAAAAATGCAATCAAAAAAATATACCTAGGAATTCTCTCAAAACAGTTAAAAAAACGTGAAATTGAAATAATCAATCAATGTGATTTGGTTTTGTCAATATCTGAAAAGGACAATGAGATATTTCTAAAGTACACGTTAAAAAAATGTACCACTCTACCCTATTTTCCGAAAAATGAAAGGGACCATTGGGTTGATACACCTAATCGTTTTATGCATTTTGGCGCTATGAATTGGCAACCTAATGTCATTTCCTATGAAAAACTAGTTTCAAAAATTTTTCCTAAAATTTTAAAGAAATGCCCGGAGGCCAAATTAAAAATTGCTGGATCTTTTATGGAATCCATTAAAATTAGTTCAAATCCGAATTTTGAATATTTAGGGTTTGTCGATGATAAATATCAATTTTTGGCTTCAAAAGGAATATTGCTTGCTCCAATTGAAAACGGCTCTGGCGTGCGTATTAAAATAATTGAAGCTTTATCCATAGGTGTTCCAATTATAACTACATCAATTGGGGCGCAAGGAATTCCCGTTGAAAACAACCACGGATTAATTATTTGTGATACGGATGAAGAATTCATTGAAAAATCAATAGAATTGTGCCATGATCATAGTAAAAGAATGGAATTGTCCAAAGCGGCATTGGATTTTTACGCCAAATGGCAAAACTCTTTTTCTTTAAAAAACTTAATCCTAGAAAATGTCAGCTAACCTTAAAAAAGATATAGTAGTCATTTTGTCTCGATTTCCTTATCCACTGGAAAAGGGCGACAAGTTAAGGGCCTTTTTTCAAATTAAAGAATTGAGCAATTCCTTCAACGTTCACTTAATCTGTATTTCTGAATTCAAGCCTGATGCCGAATCCATCACCGAACTTTCAAAATATTGTATAAACATTGATGTGCACGTTCTTCCGAAATGGAAAAGCCTGTTTTCTTGTCTAATCGCATTATTTTCTGGGACTCCGCTTCAAATTGCATATTTCCGAAATTATTCAATTAAAAGAAAAATTGAAAAAAAACTCAACGATCTGAAGCCTCATCACATTTTCTGCCAATTGATTCGAGTCGCTGAATATGTTAAGAACTACCACGATTGCAGTAAAACACTGGATTACATGGATGCTTTTTCAACTGGGATAGAAAGACGAATTGCCGTCGAACCTTTTTATCTGAAATGGATATTCAAACTTGAATATAGACGTCTATCAGAATACGAAAGATTAATTTATGATTACTTTGAATTTCATTCAATAATTAGTGAACAGGACAAGAAATTGATAGGTACCAGACCTTCTCAACATCTTGAATGCATTCCAAATGGCGTGTCAGATTCATTTTTTGAAAATATAGAAAAGCCGGATTCTCATTACGATTTAGTTTTTGTCGGGAATTTAAATTACCCCCCAAATGTCGAAGCTGTTAAATACATTGTAAATGAAATTCTTCCTCATGCGGAAGGTAAAGGATTAAAACTTACTTTTTTGGCAGCAGGAGCAGAACCAGCGAAAGCCTTGATTGCTCTTCAGCACAAAACCAAGCGTTTCGAAATATTGGCCAATTGCAAAGATATTCGCAAAGCATACTTGTCTGGTAATATATTTTTGGCTCCAATGAAGATAGGCACCGGACTTCAAAATAAATTATTGGAAGCCATGGCGCTCGGCATTCCAAGTATTACAACTCAACTTGCAAATAATGCTTTAAAAGCAAAACCGGATGTTTCGATTCTCATTTCTGAAACCCCAGAAGGTTTTGTTAATCAAATTCTGCAACTGAAAGATCAGGAATTTTATGATTTGATTTCATCTAATGGAAAAAATTACATAAAGGAAAATTTTAATTGGACCATCGTCACCCAACCGTTGATAGAGGCCATTAAAAATGTATAAAAAAGCACTTAAGAAAATGTCTAAACCAGTTTAATATTTATCTTTGAAATCATGAGATTTGTGTACCCAAATTTTTTATGGGCTTTACTTTTGCTGATAATTCCAATTATCATACATCTTTATAATTTCAGAAAATATAAAACTCTATATTTTTCGAGTCTCACATTTCTTAAAAAGGTGGAATTGGAAAATCAAGCCACAAAAAACATTAAGCATTTACTCATTTTGATCAGTCGGGTTTTATGTTTATTCTTTGCCATTATAGCTTTTGCTCAACCATACTTCCCAATAAATAGTGAGTCTAACTCTGGAGGGAATCCACTTTTGGCTATTTACCTCGACAATTCGTTCTCCATGGGTCAAAAAGGAACTGAGGGAGAATTAATTTCCGAAGCTCGAGAAAGTGCAAAAAGACTCGTAAATCAATGTAGCAAGGATACGAGATTATTGATTGTTTCGAACGAAATGTCAGGTTTGGAGCAGCGTATCGTGAGTAAAACAGAGGCTATTGACATTATTGATAAAATTGAATTAACACCTTTAGTAAGAAAACTAGGCGATGTATTAGATTGGGAGAGAAATTTTATTGAATCCTATTCAAGCGAAAAAGAGAAAATTAGCACCGTTCAATATGCTATTCTCTCTGACTTTCAGAAATCCAGTTTCGATACAAAAGCTTTGAGAGAAGACAAAACAAGCTTTTATTATCCCATTCAATTTATAGCACAAAACAAATCAAACTTATGTGTAGATTCAGTTTGGTTTACAGAACCCAATATAAAAATTGGCAACAATAACGAATTAAATATAAGGGTAATCAA
>JAHEMP010000042.1 GCA_024643585.1 Crocinitomicaceae bacterium
ACCATTCAAATCCACAGATTGATAATTGTAAGATGTATTCGTATCTATTCCTCCTGCACATCCTATTGATAGCTCATCATCATCTTCCGTATCTAGGTTTAACAGCGTTTTCCCTTTGTAAAAACTTGGATCAAGCTGCATAGCTCCTGTCATACCCGTTTCTTCATCGATTGTAAACATAGCCTCAATGGGAGGATGAGGAATTTCCTTAGAGGATAAAAGTGCCATTATTGCCGCAACACCAATTCCGTTATCAGCTCCTAATGTTGTACCTTTTGCCTTTACCCAGTCACCATCAACGAACATTTCAATTCCTTGCGTATCAAAATCAAAAACTGTATCGCTATTTTTCTGGTGTACCATGTCAAGGTGACTTTGCATGATAACAGGGCTCGATTTTTCGAATCCCATTGTACCTGGTTTTTTTATGATGACGTTGCCAATTTTATCAACTTCCGTTTGCAAATCCAAACCTTTACCAAAATCTACCATAAATTGAATTACTCTTTCTTCTTTTTTAGAAGGTCGAGGTACCGCGTTTAACTCTGAAAAATGACTCCAAAGAGCCTTTGGTTCTAATTCGTTAACTGTCATATTATGTTTAAGTAAACTAATTTATATTATTGATTAACAATTATTTAGTTAATTTTTTATATCTAATTCGTTTTGGTGCATTATCACCTAAACGTTTTTTTCTGTTTTCTTCATATTCTGTATAACTGCCTTCAAAAGCGTATACTTCGGAATCACCTTCAAAAGCCAAAATATGTGTGCAAATTCGATCCAAGAACCATCTATCGTGAGAAATAACTACTGCGCATCCAGCGAAGTTCATTATTCCTTCCTCCAAAGCACGAAGCGTATTCACATCGATATCATTTGTAGGCTCATCGAGTAGAAGCACATTTGCCTCGGTTTTCAAAGTCATTGCCAGATGAAGACGATTTCTCTCCCCTCCTGACAAAACTCCAACCTTTTTGTTTTGGTCAGATCCATTGAAATTAAATTTAGATAAATAAGCTCTTGAATTAATCTTTTGGTTTCCAACTTCAACATATTCCAAACCATTCGATACCACATCAAAAACTGTTTTTTCAGGAGAAATATCTTTGTGCGTTTGATCTACATAACCAATTTTTACTGTTTCTCCTGTTTCGAATGTCCCAGAATCAGGTAATAATTCACCCATGATCATCTTGAATATTGTCGTTTTACCAGCACCGTTTGGCCCGACAATTCCGACTATCCCAGCAGGGGGTAATTTAAAATTTAAATTATCATATAAAACCTTGTCTCCAAAAGACTTAGCAACATTTACTGCATCTATTACATTATTACCAAGTCGTGGTCCATTTGGAATAGGTATTTCCAAAATTGCTTCCTTATCCTTCAAATCTTCAGAAAGTAATTTATCATAATTCGCTAATCGTGCTTTGCTCTTAGCTTGGCGTGCTTTTGGATTCATTCTAACCCATTCCAATTCTCGTTCGAGCATTTTTTGGCGTTTGGATTCTGTTTTTTCTTCATCCTTTAAACGCTTACCTTTTTGTTCTAGCCAAGAAGAGTAATTGCCCTTCCAAGGAATACCCTCTCCTCTATCCAATTCCAATATCCAACCTGCAACATTATCCAAGAAATATCTATCGTGTGTCACTGCGATAACCGTCCCGGCATATTGCTGTAAATGCTGTTCTAACCATTCTATAGACTCTGCATCCAAGTGGTTGGTAGGTTCATCCAAAAGTAAAATATCAGGATTCTTCAATAACAATCTACACAGGGCCACTCTTCGTTTTTCTCCTCCAGAAAGCGTTTCAATTAATTGATCATCTGGCGGACAGCGTAGTGCATCCATGGCTCTCTCTAGTTTCGAATCAATTTCCCATGCATCCAAAGAATCAATTAAATCTTGAACTTCTCCTTGACGTTGAATCAATTTATCCATTTTATCTGGGTCATTCAAAATCGCCTCATCCATAAATGAATTGTTGATTTCTTCAAATTCTTTCAAAGCATCCATAGTCTCTTGGACTCCTTCTTGAACAATTTCTCGAACTGTTTTCTTTAAATCTAATTCAGGCTCTTGAGGCAAATAACCGATCGAATAGTCTTTATTAAAAACTACATCCCCTTGATAGGCTTGGTCTAATCCAGCGATTATCTTCATTACTGTAGATTTTCCGGAACCATTCAATCCAATTATTCCGATTTTTGCGCCATAGAAAAAGGATAAATAAATATTCTTGATGATTTGTTTTCCAGCAGGGGTATTTTTTGAAACCCCAACCATAGAAAAAATGATTTTATTATCTTCTGACATTGTTTATTTTTTGAGACATTAAAGTTAAGATTTTTCCCATTTTTAATGGGTGAATCTTGTATTTTAAATGCAAATTTTATTTATGATATTGATTCGCTACTTTTATACATTGATTTCACGGTTATGAAAAAACTCGGCTGGCTCATTCTATTATCTTTCACAGGTCTCCTTTCTATTGTTTCTTGTAAAAAGAAAAAGGTCACGTATACCGTTAAGGGAAACGTTTATGACAATACCTTTTCTCAAAATTTTTCTTCTTTAACATTAAAAGTCGAGGTAAAAAAATCCGGAAATGCCTATTATTCTTTTCTCACCAATACTGCCACTGACGCAAGCGGAAATTATAGCTTTACTATTGAGAATGATTTGTATGAACAAGTAAGAATAAGCTCTTTACCAAATAACTATTTCCCTATCAATAGGGTTATTTCTTATTCAAATTTAACACAAGAGGATAACGTATATAATTTGAGTACTACGGCAAAATCATGGGCTAGATTGATTTTTAACAATGTAAATCCAAATGCCAGTGACGTTTTGAAATACACAAAACAAGCCGGAAAAGTAGATTGTTCAGAATGCTGTCCCGCAACCGAGCAAACACTGACTGGAGCGATAAATGATACGATTATTTGTATAAATGATGGTAATACCTACTATTCCTATTTTTACACGGTATTGGGCACATCAAACAACGGAATAAACTCAGTTTTAACCGTTCCATTTGACACTACTACCCTAATTTTAAACTATTAGATTTATTCGTCCTCTAAAGTTTCTCTTAACTTTTGGCGTAATTGTCGATTGTAGGTTTCAATTAAGAACTTAAAGTAGTTATTCGTGCTCTTAGAAATGCATTTTGTGTACTGCTTTAGCCTATATTCAACATGCTCCTGCATAGCTGTTTGCAAATCTATTCCATCAAAGAAATCATTCGCTGCCGCGTGAATTACTTGATAATGATTTTCAAGGGATAAGTCTACGGCTATTTTGCCTTTTTCATTGTTATCAAGGCATTCATAGTATACATCTCTCATGTTGAAAGAATCCAGCTTTTCTACATCTAAACGTTCTTTTAAGCCTTTTGGAAACTCATATTCAACTTCAAACTCAATGTCATCAGATTCTGTTAATCTAGATTCCAAAAACCGATCAGGAAACTTAAAGGCATCTTGCCAATTGATGTAATCTTGCCAAATTCCGAAACGGCGAACATTATTACCTAAATCTATAAGCTTAAAACTACTTTTGTTCGGTAATCTTCGTGAGCCACGGCCTATCATTTGATGGTATAAAGTCAACGACCTTGTAGCGCGGTTCAAAATTATGGTTTCTACGGTTGGCTCATCAAAACCAGTGGTTAATATCCCAACAGAGGTCAGAATGGCATCCTTTGTATCTTTGAACCAGGATAAAACATCTTTTCTGTCCTTATCTGAGAAAGTTGAGTCCAAATGGCGAATGGGGTAACCTCTTTTTTTGAACATTTCTTCAACTCTCATTGATGTTTCAATTCCGGAATTAAAAATTAAAGTCTTATTTCCAATAGCAACTTCTTCGTATGCAAAAAGTAATTTTTCTTGCATAAAGTAATTGCCATATACCAATTCCGATGAACTCACGGTAAAATCCCCATTGGATCCGATTTTGAGCCCGTGCAAATTCACGTCATACGTAAATGTTTCAGCATCAGAAAGATAACCTCCTTCAATTAAATTAGATATACTCTCACCAACGATTAATTTGTGGTAATTATCATTCAAAGGAAGCGCGCGATTTGAACTAAGAGGCGTTGCTGTAACACCAAGAATATTAGCTTCTTCGTAAAATTGAAATATTTTTCTGAAACTGTTATAGTGAGCTTCATCGACAATTACCAAACCGACATCCTTGATAAAATTTTCGTCGTCATGCAAACGATTGTTAAGCGTTTCAACCATGGCAATAAAACAAGGGTACTCGTCTTGATCCTCAAGTGTCTTTATCTCACTATTGATTATTTTGTTTTTAACACCAATAGCAGACAACTGTTTAGAAGTTTGAACAGAAAGCTCAATTCTATGCGTTAAAATAAGGACTTTTTCTTTCCAATTTTCGATATAATTTCTTGCGATATCGGAGAAAATAACTGTTTTACCTCCACCTGTTGGGAGTTGATAAAGGAGATTAAAGTTTTTTCCGTTTTTCTCAAGTTCTTCTAGAATTGTGGCAACTGTATTTTCTTGAAAGGGGTAAAGCGTTTTTGCTTGGTAAAGTTCCGTATCTATCATTCGTTGTTCTCAAAATTGGGGTACAAAATTACTGCCTTTATTTTGTAAAACAAAACCTAAGGACTGGTTTCTTTGGGATTTAATTAAGGATTTCGAGAATATTAACGATAAATGGGTAGCTTTTCGATTGTTTGCAAAAAAAATGAAGATAAAACTGTTATTTTTGCCATGAATTTTTTAAGTGAAATATGAGTGATATAGAAAAAGTGCAATGCCTCATCATTGGTTCAGGCCCTGCAGGATATACAGCAGCAATTTATGCAGCTAGAGCAGATATGAAACCAGTTATGTATCAAGGAATGCAACCTGGAGGACAACTAACCACAACAAATGAAGTTGAAAATTTCCCTGGTTACCCAGAAGGAATTACTGGTCCAGCGATGATGATGGAACTAGAAAGTCAAGCAAAGCGATTTGATACCGATGTGAGATTCGGTTTTATTACAAAAGTAGATTTCAGCGGAAGCATTCACAAATGTTGGACTGAAACAGGTCATGAAATTCACGCTGAGACTGTCATTATATCTACAGGCGCTTCAGCAAAATATTTAGGACTTGAAAGCGAACAGAAATTTCTATTAAATGGCGGCGGAGTTTCGGCTTGCGCAGTTTGTGATGGCTTCTTTTATAGAGGGCAAGAAACTGTAATTGTTGGCGCTGGGGATTCGGCTTGTGAAGAGGCTCACTATTTATCAAAACTTTGCACAAAAGTCACTATGCTCGTGCGTAGAGATGAATTTAGAGCTTCGAAAATCATGGTTGAACGCGTTGAAAAAACACCAAATATTGAAATATTATACAATACAGACACTGTAGAGGTAATTGGAGAGGATGTGGTTTCTGCTGTAAAAGTTAAGAACAATAAAACAGGTGTAGAATCTATAATTCCTGCGACAGGCTTTTTCGTTGCTATTGGACATAAGCCAAATACTGATATTTTTTCAGATTACTTAAATCTAGATGAGGTTGGCTATATCAAATACGAAAAACCAGGTACATCTTATACAAATGTCCCTGGAGTTTTTGTCGCTGGAGACGCAGCTGACAAGACTTATCGCCAAGCCATTACCGCTGCTGGAACGGGTTGTATGGCCGCTTTAGATGCTGAACGATATTTGGCAGCAAAAGGTCATTGATATAAAACTTAGTCTAAAAATATTTGTTTTGGACTTATAAATAATTAGAAAATGAGGTGTGATTGAATCATATCTCATTTTTTATTTTCAACAGTTTGCTATTTTACTTTATCCTCCAGCATAGGGACAAAGCTAAAATCACCGTAATCTTCTTCCTCAAATTGAGTTTCAGTAATTTTTATATAACGCTTCATCCGTTGAACACTGCCTTCTCCCAGTGGAATAACAAGCTTACCTCCTATTTTTAGTTGCTTTTTTAGTTCTTCTGGAACAAACGGAGCTCCACATGTTACAAGAATTGAATCAAATGGCGCAAAAGCTGGCCATCCTGCAAACCCATCTCCAAAAGATAGTCTAGGTGTGAAGTTAAAATGATGAATTATTTTTTTCGCTTTCTGATGAAGATCCTTATGTCTTTCTATAGAAAACACTTTTGCTCCCATTTCGCATAAAATACTTGTTTGAAATCCAGATCCGGTTCCTATCTCTAGTATCTTATCATTTTTGTTAATCTCAAGAAGTGAAGTTTGAAAGGCCACCGTATAGGGATGAGAAATAGTTTGACCTGAACCAATTTGAAATGCTTTGTTTGAATATGCTTGCTCCAAAAATGCCAAATCCAAAAAAAAATGTCTTGGTATCTCCATGAATGCTTCAAGAACCTTCTCATTTGAAATACCCTTATCTCTAAGTTCCTTTATAAGCAACTTTCGCAACCCTTTGTGCTTGTATGAATCTTGCATACGGCAAAATTAAACTTATTGGCTCTGTAAACAAGACGGATTTGCAAACAATGATTTGTTGATTTAACATAGTTTTGAAATATTAAGCTTGTTCAAACGAAATTATTTTGGTCGTTTATTCAGTATATTTGGGGTTAAAATAAAATACCTTATGGCGATTTCTAAAAAGGAATTAGAATTCAATAAAAATGAAGACCTCATAAAACTTAAAATTTCAACACTTCAAAAAGAGTTAGAAAAAGTGTATTTAGGTGGCGGTCAAAAACGAATAGATAAATTACATTTGCAAGGAAAATTAACAGCACGAGAAAGAATTGATTTGCTTTTGGACCCAGGCGCAGAAAGAATTGAAATAGGAGCTCTAGCTGGAAATGACATGTACAAGGAATATGGCGGCTGTCCATCAGGAGGAGTTGTTGTAGTAATTGGATATGTATCCGGCAAACAATGTATTGTCGTAGCAAATGATGCAACAGTTAAAGCCGGTGCGTGGTTTCCAATCACAGGAAAGAAAAATTTACGGGCTCAAGAAATTGCCATGGAAAATAATCTTCCAATAATATATCTAGTCGATTCCGCTGGTGTTTTTTTACCAATGCAAGATGAAATCTTCCCAGATAAAGAGCACTTTGGACGTATTTTTAGAAATAATGCCATCATGAGTTCTCGAGGTATTTTGCAAATTGCAGCGGTAATGGGAAGTTGTGTTGCAGGAGGTGCGTACCTTCCAATTATGTCGGATGAATCCCTAATTGTAAATAAAACTGGGACCATTTTTCTGGCTGGATCTTATTTGGTGAAAGCTGCTATTGGGGAAACAATTGATAATGAGACATTAGGAGGTGCACTAACCCACACAGAAATTTCTGGAGTTTGCGATTATAAGTCTGAAAATGACCAAGAATGCTTGAAAACGATTCGTGACTTAATGGATAAAGTTGGAAATCCAGAAAATGCTGGTTTCGATAGAAAAAAAGCGATTCAACCTAAATTAAAAGCGAAACAATTGTACGGCATATTGCCGTCAGAAAGAAACAAAACATACGACACAAAAGAACTTTTACGATGCTTAGTTGATGGATCTGAATTTACAGAATACAAAGCTGACTATGGAAAATCAATAATTTGTGCCTATGCAAGGATAGACGGTTGGGCCGTTGGAATTGTTGCAAACCAAAGAGAAATTGTGAAAAATGGTAAGGGTGAGATGCAATTTGGAGGTGTTATCTATACAGATTCTGCTGACAAATCTGCTCGTTTCATTATGAACTGCAATCAAAAAAATATTCCATTGGTTTTTTTACAAGATGTTTCTGGATTCATGGTGGGCTCTAAAAGCGAACATGCAGGAATTATTAAAGACGGTGCGAAAATGGTAAATGCCATGGCGAATTCAGTTGTTCCTAAATTTACTGTGGTAGTTGGAAATTCATACGGTGCTGGAAACTATGCCATGTGCGGAAAAGCGTATGACCCAAGATTAATGCTTGCATGGCCCACAGCTGAAATCGCTGTGATGAGTGGAGCCTCTGCCGCAAAAACTCTCTTGCAAATTGAGGTAGCTTCTTTAAAATCAAAAGGTGAAACAATAACACAAGAAAAAGAAGACGAACTTTACAATTCAATAAAAGATCGATACGATAAACAAACGAATCCATATTACGCGGCAAGTAGACTTTGGATAGACGCTATTATTGATCCTGTAGATACGAGGAAATATATATCCATGGGAATTTCTGCAGCGAGTCACAAAAAAGCTGAAAAACCTTACAATGTTGGTGTTATTCAAACTTGATTATGGATGTATTCATTAAACAATTTGACGAACTTAGTCTAATTGAGTTTCACGATATCGTTGCATTACGAATAAGTGTTTTTGTTGTTGAACAAAATTGCCCGTATCAAGAACTGGACGGCAAGGACAAAATGAGCTTTCATCTTTTTGTAAAAGAGGGAGATAGTATAGTAGGAACCGCCAGGATCCTTCCACCAGGTCTATCCTATCCAGAAATTGCGATAGGAAGGGTTGTCAGTTCAATAGACAAACGCGACTGTGGATTAGGTCACCTAATTATGGAAGAATCCTTAAAATTTATCTCTAATCATTGGAAAGACCCACAGAATGTTAAACTTTCTGCCCAAAGTCATTTGAAAAAATATTATGAGAAACATGGTTTTACGTCTACTGGAAAAGAATATTTGGAGGACGGAATTCCGCATACAGAGATGATATTAGTTAAAAATGTAAACAAATAAAAAAATGAAAATAAATTCTATTACCATATTAGCAATGTCGGGTGTTTTGACCTTTGCTTGTGGAACAAAAAAGACAACTGAAGAAAAAATTGAGGTTGTTACGTATGATACTATTGATAGTGCTTATATGGACAAATCGATATTACCAAAAGACGATTTTTTCCAATTTGCCAATGGAACATGGTGTAAAAACAATCCAGTACCTGACAGTGAGTCGCGTTGGGGAAGTTTTAATGAATTGGACAAAGCAAATAAAGAGAAGCTTCTTTCCATATTAAAAGATGCTTCAAATAGTAAAAATGCACCAGGTTCAACGAATCAAATTTTAGGAGATTATTATGCGTCATATGTCGATATGAAAAACCGTAACGCGGAATCATTTTATCCAATAGCCCATGAGCTAGAAATGATCAATCAAATAAATGGAAAAGAAGGCGTTCCAGCGGCTATTGCTGAACTTCATAAAAATGGGATTGGGGTTTTATTCAATTTTGGTGTTGGGCAAGATTTAAAAGATGTAAACAAGCACGTTGTTAACGTTTTCCAGGGGGGCATAGGTTTGCCAAACAGAGATTATTACGAAAAAGAAGGAAAAAGTGACATACTAACTGCTTATGAGAAGCATATTGCTAAGTTATTTGATCTATATGGAAACTATGAACTAGATTCAAAAATAGCTACTAAGCATGTTTTACAAATAGAAAAGTACTTAGCAAGGAATATGATGCTGCCAGCAGAATTGAGAATTCCAGAAAATACCTACAATCATGTAAGTTTTGACAAAGCTGAAGCATTATTTGGTTCCTTGAAGTTCAGATCCTATATTGAAAATATGGCAATCGGACAGTTTGATTATATAATCATCGGTCAACCTAAATTTGTACAGGCCTTGGGAAATCTTTTCGAAACGACTGAACTTGAGCAATGGAAAAGTTATTTGACGTGGTCAGTAATTAATCATTACGCTGCTCATTTAGACGAGAAATTTATAAATGCCGATTTTGATTTTTACGGGAAGATTTTAAAAGGTCAAAAAGAAATGAAACCTATTAATGATCGCTTAATTGAAGAGATCACCAACATGAATTTTGGTGAATTATTAGGCAAAGCCTTTGTTGAGAAATACTATTCCGAAAATGCCCAAACAAGGGTAAATGAGATGGTTGACAATTTACTAGTAGTTTTCCGCGACCGTATTCAAAATTTAAGTTGGATGACGGAGGACACGAAGAAAGAAGCATTGAACAAATTGAATTCAATTGGCAGAAAACTTGGTTTTCCGACTAAATGGGAAGATTATAGTTTGATTCGATTTAATAGTGTTAGTTATATTGAAAATTACAGAAATGCTAACATTTTTGCCGTTACAAAAAACTTAGCTGAATTGAATAAACCAGTTGACAAAATGGAATGGGGAATGCCCGCCCACATGATCAACGCCTATTATCATCCATTATTAAATGAAATAGTTTTCCCAGCGGGAATTATGCAACCTCCGTTCTTCAGTGAAAATTATGAAGATGCTGTGAATTATGGAAGAATCGGTATGGTTATAGGTCATGAGTTTACACATGGTTTTGATGACATGGGTTCTAAATTTGCCGCAGATGGGACTTTTAATAATTGGTGGACGCCAAAAGATAGAGAATCCTTTGAAGCTAAAACCTCCGTTCTTGGTCAAACCTATTCGAATTTTTGCCCTACGACCGATAATTGTGTAAACCCTGATTTAACGATGGGAGAAAACATTGCAGATTTAGGAGGTTTAACCTTGGCTTACCACGCATATGCAAAAACACGAGAATTTCAATCTGGAGAACTAAGAGGTGGTTATACACCCGCGCAAAGATTTTTTATAGCCTATGCCCAATTATGGAAGATAAATTATACAGATGCAGAAATGAAAAATCGTTTAGCGAACGATTCTCACTCTCCAGGCATGTATCGTGTAAACGGTCCTTTGAAAAATTGTCCAGAGTTCTTTGAAGCTTTCAATATTCAAGAAGGTGATAAAATGAGGAATTCAGCTGGAAAAGTGGCCAATATTTGGTAACAACACAAAATTAGCTCAAAAAAAAGTCCGGTGTTAGCCGGACTTTTTGTTTTTAATTTAGTTTAAAAAGAACTTTTTCTTTTCCAATTTTCTTCGCTTCAACCGATTTGCTGTAGTTAATTATAAATTTTAACGCTTCTATGGTTGGACCGATTTTCGACTCCTCGGCAGGAGCAACATTCGAGTATTTTTTCAACATAGGCATTTTTAACGGGTTATATAAAACATCAACGAGTAGTTTTTGAATTTATTATATGAGCCTGAAAAAAAATCAATAACCTCCGAAATATCTCCTCATAGACCATTCAGCAACCAAAGCAATCAAAAGCAAAATGAAGATGACTTTCCAATCTATTAAGTCAATAAAAATAGACTCGGAATAAGAAATATTGACAATATCCTCACGCTTTTCAAAATCAGAGTACAACTTTTCTATGTCCTTCAGTTTATAAAACTTACCTTTTGACTGACCGGCAATTTGTCTCAAAACTTGATGGTTGGCTTGGTTATCTAAATCTTCGATTACAATATCTTCCACCACGAATGTGCCCGATTTCACGAATGATTTTCCATTAAACTTTGTGTTTGCTTTCCAATCATACTTTCCTGGCAAGAGTCTTCCGCAATTGAGTCTATAGGAATTACCTTTTATGCCAAATTCATATTTATTTTGTCTTTTAGCCTCATCAATCAATTCAAAATTGATAATTGGTGAGGTGATTAATTCCATCGACTCATTGTAAAACTCAGCACTTACGGTAAATTCTTCTGATTTATCAATCCGTTTTGGCAAAGAAACAACAAAAGGTGACGTATTTTGTCGAACTACTAAATACTGAGTGATTTTTTGAATAAACTCATTAAAAGACTCGAAACCACCTGTTTTTGAGTAATCATTTAATTTCCAGCGCCACACTCCTTCACCATAAAGCACACCATATTTTACGCCATTTTGTTTACCAAAAAAGAGTAAAGGATCCTTCTTTTGAATATTACCTATCCGCTGATACAACAATATATCAATTCCCGCAGGCCAATTAACCGCCCCATATTTAGACTTCAATGGGGGAAGAAAGTCAAAAAACTTCATCAATCTTTCTGAAATCTCAAAAGGGACGAAACCCGAATTATATTTAGCTTCAATATCATCAGTTTGACTTCCATTTGGCGTCTTTAAAGCAAGTCCTAATTTCAAAATTTCGCTCGCCCCACTTGACGCACCAATTATGTACAAAACTGGAATATTTTTTTTCCTAATTGTTTCCAATACAGCAGAACTACTTTGCCAACCCGGTTCGTGCCAGATAACCAAATCAACATCTTTTGTGTTTAAATCCCAATCTTTTGAAATAGAAGATTCTACAGATAAATTTTCATCCCTTTCTAATACAGAACGAATGGCCGCCAAATCTGGATGTGGCGCTCCCGCCAACAACAAAACTTTACTCCTTGCATCGAGTATTTCTATGTAAAAATCTCTTGTATTATTTCTTTTGTTGTACTCCCCATCAACATATTGAAGATTAACCGTATAGCGTTGGATACCTACTTGGTCTGCCGGCAGTGTGAAATTTAGTTGCTTGAAGGAGTAATCCGGATTTGAATAGCGAATATTTTGATTCGAAATCGTCTTTCCATTCTTTGAAATAGAAATATTAGCTGAAATTAGCCCCATTTTTATGGCTTCAAGTTCTACCTCAACAGGGAAATCATTTTTTAAA
>JAHEMP010000277.1 GCA_024643585.1 Crocinitomicaceae bacterium
GTTCATTATCGTTCAATACATTGTTGAGATACGCTAGTGCTTTTTTGTTTTGATTGACCGCAAAATAACTGTAGGCTTTGTTGTAATTAAAGAGCACAGTTTGTTCCTTGTTGATCATTTCACCGAATTCCGAGTTCTTATTTTCTATTTCAGGGATGAGAGATACGGCTCTGTCGAAGTCTCCCTGAATTTGAGCTGATTTCATTTCCAAATTGTACGAGTTTGTGAAAATCTTTACTTCAATATCCATTGAATTGAATCCTTTCTCGACTTTCAGCTCTCTAATAGTACTAATTAACTCTTCTGCTTTATTAAAATCTTTATTTTCTATGTGACATCTGCAGAGGTGGGATAAAGTCATGATATACCTTTGAGCTGAATCCTCTTTGATTTTTTGATTTTTATCGAGAATTGCTCTCGTCTTATTAAAAAATATAAAGGCATCATCGTAATTTCTATTTGTGGCGGCGCACAATCCTTTTATGTAATAACACATTGTTGCGGCTCGAGTAGAAATGGCCGTGTTTTTACCTTTTATTAGATGATAATCTTCAATTTTTTCAACTTCTTCTCTTTCTTTTTTATTGCGAGCAAAACCTCCACTTCGGAACAGTAGATTTATTTTTGAATAAATTACCTGGTATTCCGCCAAATTTCTTAATCGATCAATGACTATACTTTCTTCATCGATAATATCGTCGAGATTTACGGTAAATTCACCTGCTTCGTATGCTTCTTCTAAGAGTTTTTTCTCCCAGGACAATAATTCAAACCAATAATAGAATTTTTCATAATCCTTTGCAATTTCCTTAGCTCTTGAAACGAATTTCTCACACTCTTTAAAAAGGGCTTTATTGTAGAGTATTTCGACGTTTTTAATTTCTTGCTTGAGCAGACTGGATACGGTATGTTCACTATAAAATGACCGTAAACTCTTTAAGATAAGACGGTATAAATGATTTTTTTCAGAAGGGAGATGTTTGATGAACCTTTCTTTTTTAAAGTGCTTTTTTAAATCTTCTTCGTTGTAGCTTGATTGCTTTTCTATGAAATCAAAAATTTTCAAATAATTCTTTTCACCTGACTGTAAGGATGAGGAAAGCTTAAAAAAGCGTTTCTCAGATTTCGTCATGGAATTGATTAATTTAAATAGTTCGTTTGAAGGTTTCATACTGTCCGTAGAATAGCAAATTGATATTTTTTAGCCTTTCTGACTATTGTAATGCTAAGATACAAAAAAAAATGCTCGAGTTGGTTCGAGCATTTCTTTTCTAACTATTTATAAATTAAATTCTGACCTTAGTTCCTTTGGGTAATATCTGAGTTGAGTTGTAATTTGGGTTCTTTCTTTCCAATACTTTAAGTTTGATTCCTAAATCTTGCGATACGGAAAGTAAGGATTCCAAAACGTCTTCGGTAGTGTATTCATTTGAAGAACCGGATTTTCTTCTTTTCGGTTGGATGTAAACAATATCACCCTCCTCTAAAACATCTTTTTTAACCTCGAAATCATTATATTTTCTCAATTCCCACATGGCCATGCTGAACTCTTGTGAAATTCGGTAATACGTATCACCTTTTTTTGCAACAATATATTTGCTTTTATTATCATGAGTTTCTACTGAATGCAGTTGATCAAATTTGTTTCGTGATGAATTTAAGAAGCCATGCTTCTTTTTCGGTGGTAATATGCTTGCATCAAAATCATCCAGATGATATTCTTCAATTAATTTAATAAGCATGTTGGCATATTGAGGATTAGTTGCGTATCCGGCTTTTTTTAATCCTTTTGCCCACCCTTCGTAATCCGTTGTATTCAGCGTAAACAATTCGGCATATCGCGGCCGTCCAATAAGAAATTCACTATGATCAACAAAGGAAAGCTCAGCAGTCCCATATACACGAAAACATTCTCCAGCCAAATCATCGTCGTGAAACATCCTGTCGCCTTTCCAATTATGACATTTAATTCCAAAATGATTATTTCCTTTTGTAGCCAATTCCGAAGTACCAGCAGCACTTTCAATTAATCCTTGCGCCAATGTGATGCTCGCAGGAATTTTATTGTTAATCATCTGTTGAATGGCAGTTGTTCTCCATTTATCTATATAGTCCATTTTAAGAGCTTGACGATCAATAGACTTAGCGCTCACATTGCCCAAACAAATTAAGGATAGAATAAGCAAATTTCGTTTCATCGGATAATTTTTGAGTGTTATAAATATACCCATTCTACGGACTTATCAACATATGGTTACACTTATGAACAATCAATTATAAAATTATAGATACATGAAAGCGACAAAATGACATACTGCTTTAATAAAACCTGACTTTATTGCAGGTAAGTGCCTTTGGTTTGGGTTTTGAGGATGAATTTGTTGTAAATAATTTAGGACATGATAAATTTTGAAAAATACACGAATAAATCAAAAGAAATTTTGAATGCTGCCACAGTTATAGCTCAAGATAAGAAACAATCTGTGATCGAAACTGGGCATATTTTGTTATCCTTACTTACCAATGATGAATACGTCACAGGTTTATTATTGGGTAAATTGGGTATTGAAATAAAATCCTTTACCCTAATTGTCGAAAAGATAGTTGACGGTTATCCTAAAACCGAAGGTTCCCAAATTCAAATATCCAATGATTTATTACGAACGCTTCAAAAATCTGAGAAACTATCGGAAAAATGGGGTGATAAATTCGTTAGTGCAGAAGCCATATTGGCTTCTCTTCTTGAAGGCGGTGATGTTATTGCCAGATTATTAAAAGACAACAAAATAGATTCAAATAAACTGATTGAAGAAATAATGAAATTAAGAAACGGAAACAATGTGGAGGATGCCTCCCAAGATTCAAACTACCAATCTTTGAACAGATTCGCTAAAAATCTGAATGAATTGGCCGAAAATGGAAAATTAGACCCTGTTATTGGTCGTGATGACGAAATCCGAAGAGTTTTACAAATTCTCTCGAGAAGAATAAAAAACAATCCTATACTTATTGGTGAACCAGGAGTCGGAAAAACCGCTATAGCGGAAGGTATTGCGCATAGAATTGTTGAGGGTGATATACCGGAAAATCTTGCTGATAAAAAAGTGTTTTCTCTAGATATGGGTGCTTTGGTTGCAGGCGCAAAATACAAAGGTGAATTTGAAGAACGATTGAAATCAGTAATAAAAGAGGTTATTGATTCTGCAGGAGAAATCATCCTTTTCATTGACGAGATTCATACGCTCATTGGGGCTGGAGGTGGCGAAGGGGCCATGGATGCAGCGAATATATTGAAACCTGCACTTGCGAGAGGAGAATTGAGAGCT
>JAHEMP010000278.1 GCA_024643585.1 Crocinitomicaceae bacterium
CCCACCTAGTCCGCCGCTTCGGGTGTAAAAATGACCTCCATAGCGTTCATATCCAATTGCAAATTTTAAAGTTAAGAGTGTATCAAGTTTTACATCTTTTATTTCGAAACCAGCTTTAAAACCGAATTGCGAATCATATTTCATGTAAGTATGTCCTCCTGGTTCGTGTAAATCATAAAATCGACCATTATTCACACCGCTAAACACGCCAATAGTTTGACCTTGTAAACTGAAAACAAATCCAAAGAATAATAAAAGTATAGTGATTCTCATGTGTTCCATTCTGATTAAAGTAACGATTTGAATCAAACCTTCGTTGGATAGTGAATGAATCTCAGTATCGTTTAAACAATTGATCCGCCACCCAAGCTGGACCAATCAGTAGGAATTGTAAATCTTTGAGAAAGGATGGTTTCTTTCCTTCGATTTTATGTCCATAAAATTGACCTATCCATGCAAGACTGAATAGGGAAATAGAAAAAATCGATAAATTAAAATAATTCCCTAGGTAAAGGTTGATTACCATGCAAACCAAAGTAAAAACTGCCATTTTTAATGCCACAGCAAGTGAAAGTCGTACGTAAAACACAAAGACGAATAGGAAAGCAACAAAAGCCCAATTTTCAAGAATAGGCAAATTAGCGTTTAAAATTGAACTCAGAATGCCGTTCGGAATGCCTATTAAGAGTCCAATAACAGAAAAATAGATAGCCGGAACGCACCAATAGTGAATCGCTTTATTGGTTTGATTTTTATGACTTTCACCGTATTCTTCATACCAATTCTGCAGTGTTTTCATTTTGTTACTGTTTATAAGGCCAATTTACTTATAAACGCGCATAAACTCTACACTCTTTGTAAAAATGAGTGTGAATTATTTACAACAACAAATAAATGCAAGAAAATGAGTTAAACCGAAGCGGTGACTAATGCTCCAAATAAATAGTTTTTATTTGTCTACAGTCCTTGTGTTTCTGCGTTTTATATCCTTCTTTGACAATTGATATTGAGGGTCTGTTGAAGGTTTTTTGATTGTTCAATTCAAAGAATCCGTTTTTATTCGAAAACATCTCACCTCTTGTATAAACAATTATAGCGCTATCTATTTCAGCATGCGTATCTGCATCCAAAACTCTACCTGCACAGGTATAATTTTTTTCGCAATGAACAGAAGTAAAGAGCACAAAAGCTAAAGAAAACAATTTAATTAATGTAGAATTTTTCCTCATAAAATTTATTTAAGCGTGCGAAAAGTAAAAACAAATTTTGAATTGAAAAAATAAATTGTTAATAAATTGTTGAAAACTAGAGCTGTTCAACTTAAAAAAGCGAGAATAAACAGCATCTCATTCGGAACTGATTCCACATAATTTATGTAGTTAAAAACTTATTTTGTACCGACTAACATTTCACGTTTCCCTGGAGGTCCTGGGTACCGTTTCATCTTGTAACCAACTGATTCTAAATCTCTTCTAACTTGCCCTTTAGCGCAATAGGTCAAGAAAAAACCTCCTTCATTTGTGGCTTCAAACATTTTTTTGAAAATGGGAATCGTCCAAAGGTCGGGTTGCACTCTCGGTCCAAATGCATCGAAAAATACAAAGTCGAAAAAATAACCTTCTGATTTCCAATCTTCAAAGAAAATTTGTTTTTTGGCTAACTTGAAACCTTCGGTGATTACATTTTCTGTTTCCCAAGGACCGATGTGAAGTTTCTCGTACAACTCTGAACCTTCTTTCCAAATTGACGCATATTCCAACTGATTTAACTCGTCTTGAGAAACTGGATAGGCTTCCAATCCAACATAACGAACATTGATCTTTAATTCTTGCGCCATTTGCAAAGTTAAAAAGGCATTAAGTCCTGTACCGAAACCGATTTCAAGAATAGAAATTTCTGTTCGACCCGCTAAGCGTTCCCGAACCTTATCAATAAAAACATGCTGCGCTTCTCTAAGTGCTCCGTGATGCGAATGGTAATTTTCATTCCATTCTTCAATGTGAATGGTGCGGGATCCATCGGCGGTCTCAACTACTTTTCTTTGCATAGTTCAAAGGTAGGCGGTTTCAACAATTGTTAATAACGAATCTTTATATCTTTTTTAAATTTATTACCAAACAAATGTGGGAATAGCGGTGTCAATACAGTATCTTTGAACTATGGATAACAAGGTCGATAATAATCGAAAACCCCCAGTACGACTAAAGAATGTAATTCCTTTAGCAATGGAATTAGGCAAACTTCCGCCACAAGCAGTGGATATTGAACAAGCTGTTCTTGGTGCCTTAATGCTTGAAAAAAATGCGGTTACCGATACGATCGACTTGTTGACACCTGCTTGTTTTTACGACCCAAAACACGTTTATATTTATACGGCCATTCGAGAATTATTTGCTTCTTCTACTCCTATAGACATTCTGACTGTAATCAATCAATTGAAAAAGGAAGGAACGCTCGAAGCAAGTGGTGGGCCAGCTTATATTTCTCAATTGACTTCGCGAGTTGCATCCTCTGCTCACGTTGAATACCACGCACGAATAATTTCTGAAAAGTTCATTAAACGTGAATTAATTCGAATGAGTTCCGACGTTTTGAAAATGGCCTATGAGGATACAAACGATGTATTCGAAGTGCTCAATAAAGCGGAAGAAGAATTGTTTAAAATTTCCGAGAACAACATGGGTAAGCAAGTAGCTATCATGAAAAATGTTGTTCGAGAAGCAATTGATGAAATTGAAAAAGCAAGTTTAAACAAGGATGGACTTTCGGGTGTTCCAACCGGGTTCTTTAATTTGGATAAAATAACGGCGGGTTGGCAAAAATCAGATATGATAGTCATTGCCGCGCGACCTGCTATGGGAAAAACGGCATTCGTTTTATCCATGGCTCGAAATTGTGCGGTAGATTATGGAATGGGTGTCGCATTCTTTTCTTTAGAAATGTCCTCTGTGCAATTGGTCAAAAGACTTATTTCAAGTGAAAGCAGATTGCCAGCTGAAAAATTGAGAAAAGGTGATTTGGCTGACCATGAATTCCAGCAACTACACAGTAGAATCACAAAGCTTTCGCAAGCTCCAATTTATATTGACGATACCCCAGGACTATCCATTTTTGATTTGCGCGCCAAATGTCGTCGATTGAAATTGCAATACGATATTCAAATAATAATTATTGATTATTTGCAATTGATGACTGCTGGAGGTGGCAAAGGACCTGGGAATAGAGAACAAGAAATCTCGATGATTTCTCGATCCATAAAAGAAATTGCCAAAGAATTAAACGTCCCTATTATTGCCTTATCGCAGCTT
>JAHEMP010000279.1 GCA_024643585.1 Crocinitomicaceae bacterium
ACATGCACGGAATGTGGTCGTTGCACTTCTTCTTGTCCTGCTAATCAAACAGGTAAGTTGCTTTCTCCAAGAAAAATTATGATGGATACGCGTGATCGATTAACTGAAATTGGAGATGCAAAGCGAAAAAACGGAAAAGATTTCGAGGATGGAAAAAGCCTTCTTTTCGATTATATCGCTGAAGAAGAAATTTGGGCTTGTACGAGCTGTAATGCCTGCGTGGAGGAATGTCCAGTAAATATTGATCCTTTATCAATTATTATTGATTTGAGAAGATTCCTAGTGATGGAAGAGTCAAAAGTTCCAACTGAATTGGCAGGAATGTTGACTAATATTGAAAACAACGGTGCTCCTTGGCAATTTGCCCAAGCGAATAGATTGAATTGGAAAGATGAAGCCTAATTTAGAAGAAAAAATAGTTAATGGAGAACATATTTCTCCGCTATTACCTAAAGGTGTAAAAAACTATTTAATTGATATCGACGGCACAATATGTGATGATATTCCCAACGAGGAACCTGAAAGAATGAGCACTGCGAAAGTCTTCCCTGATGCGCTTAAAATATTGAACAAATGGTACGATGAAGGTCATATCGTTACCTTTTTTACATCGCGTTTGGAGGAACACCGAGAAGTTACGGAAAAATGGCTAAAAGACAATGGTTTTAAGTTTCATGGAATGGTTATGAATAAACCAAGAGGAGGGAACTATCACTGGGTAGATAATCACATCGTCCGAGCTACTCGATACGATGGTCAATTTACCGATTTAGTTGAGGTTAATACAACAATAGAAGTTTTTAAAAAATAAGATCATGGGCGAATTGAAAGTACCTACAATGGCAGAAATGATGGCGGAAGGAAAATCTCCGGACATATTGTTTTGGGTAGGATGCTCTGGAAGTTTTGATGATAGAGCAAAAAAGATCACCAAGGCAATAGTGAAAATATTAAATCACTGTAATGTTGATTTCGCGGTTTTAGGAACGGAGGAAAGTTGCACAGGCGATCCAGCAAAACGAGCTGGAAATGAGTTTACTTTCCAGATGCAAGCTATGATGAATATTCAAGTCTTAAATGGCTATGAAGTGAAGCGTATCGTCACTGGATGTCCGCACTGCTTTAATACTTTGAAAAACGAATATCCTGAATTAGGTGGGAGTTATGAAGTTATTCACCACACTCAATTAATTCAAGATTTAATTAATACTGGAAAATTGGCTTTGGAAAATGGGGCCACTTTTAAAGGAAAGAAAATTACCTTTCATGATCCTTGTTACTTAGGTCGTGCAAATGATGTTTACGAAGCACCTCGAACTTTAATTGAAAAATTGGACAGTGAGTTGGTTGAAATGAAGCGCTGCAAGACTAATGGACTTTGTTGTGGCGCTGGTGGCGCACAAATGTTTAAAGAGGCAGAAAAAGGCAATAAAGAAATCAACATTGAACGCACAGAAGATGCTTTAGAAACGAAAG
The DNA here is from genome assembly GCA_024643585.1 of Crocinitomicaceae bacterium. Lineage (GTDB taxonomy): Bacteria > Bacteroidota > Bacteroidia > Flavobacteriales_D > Crocinitomicaceae > UBA2040. Next base: position 1,477 of record JAHEMP010000279.1, read on the forward strand.
CTGAAATAATTGCAACTGGATGTCCATTTTGTAATACAATGATGACAGATGGAGTTAAAAACTTCAACAAAGAAGCTGATATTCAGGTTCTTGATGTGGCTGAATTAATAGCCACAGCGGCCGATTTATAATTTGAACACTATGTATTTCCCTAGTTTTTCTGCTGAGGCAAAAGTTTGGGTTTATCAATTGGATAAACCAATTTCGGAAGATGTATTAGCTGAGTTAAATGAGATAATTAATCAATTTGTTGACAAATGGTCATCTCATGGGGCTAAATTGAAAGCCGAAGGAATGTTTATTGATGAATACCGGTTGGTTTTGTGTACAGAAGGAAATGTAGAAGCATCTGGTTGTTCAATAGATTCATCAGTGCGTTTTATAAAAGAACTAGGACAAAAATACAACCTTAATTTTTTTAATAGAATGCAAGTTTTAATAGATGATAATGGCAAAAAGGAACTTGTCCACTTTTCATTATTAAAAGAGATGATGGAGAAAAGAATTTATCAACCCTCACCAAAAAATCTGTCAGATTTAAGAAATAACGAAACTTTATCGATTTCTAGTTATTTGAATTAGCCAACTTTTTTTGTTTACTTTTCTTTGTTTCCAAACGCACACCAGCCGTAAGTCTTAAGGTGTAAAAGCTTTGACGGTACCTCAGGTTTCCAAAACGTATACTTTTGTTGTCAAAATCTGCGCTTAAAAAAACAAAAAATTTGGGCACAGAATACCCACCTACAAATTTCAAATCATATCTCGGAGCCAAACCTAAAAATCCTCTTTGATAGTAATTTACATTATAAAACTTGGCTTGTGCAACAATACCCAATCCAAAGAATGCACAGATTTGCCAATTTTTATATCTTTCCAGATAGGCGTACCCGGGAACTATGCCTGCGTCAAGGGAACTATAAACACTGGATTTCGTTTTGTCATTTAAACTATCAATTAAATCAATTGGAATGATAGATTTATCTCCATTACTAATTCCGTGCAAAACGACGGTGGGCTTCAAATAAAAGGTGCCAATTCTTTTCTCGTAATGACCAGTTTTACCATAAATCGACGACATGTTAAATTGCTCATTGTAGAAATACCAGGTATTAACAGAGAGGCTTATTGAATTTGTATTGGGTCTTAAGTCATTGGGGTTTAGCTCGTTGAGCGTGTCATTCCATCTATAAGCGTCTTTTATTGAGTATCCGATATAATTTCGAGCATCAACATCAAAGAACCACTTTTTCACTTGAAAATTAAACCCTAAATCAAAATATCGAGTATTACCGAAATTTTTAATTGAACGACTTGTTCCTCTTAGAGCAAAACTAAGTCGAAGTGCAAACCATTTGTGAGCAACACCAAAACTTAAAACGGGATTAAAATTATTTTTATAATGGATTCGCTTTATTCCTTCATCAAAAGGATATTTTATACTAAAAGGAGCAGATGCATATCCAAAATCACTGTACAGCACGACCTTATCTGAAAACCTAGTATAATACTTAATACTATCTTCCTTTGCCGCCAAACATAAGAGCGTATTAAAGACAAATATGATTAATAGACTAGTTTTCAATTCCTTCTAGATCTAAAATGAATGAATAAATTCTGGCTATTTCTTTTCTTTCGGCTGTTCTGCCGGATCCACCACCATGGCCTGCGTCCAAATTACATTCAAAAAGTAAGGGATTATTGTCTGTTTTTAGCTCTCTGATTTTGGCAACATATTTTAATGGTTCCCAATATTGCACTTGGGAATCATGATAACCAGTTGTGATATACATTGCTG
>JAHEMP010000280.1 GCA_024643585.1 Crocinitomicaceae bacterium
ACTTCGAATCGTCATCCAATTCTGAACAAATTCAGCGACAACATAAGACCCTTCGACTACTGGAGGCATGGAGTCTCCCTTAATGGGAAAGGACCTGTACTTTTTGTTTTTACTTAAAAATGGCAAATGAAATGTTGGCAATACTTTTAGATATTCAGGGTCTGCATATCCATTGGCATAACCTGCACTTGCTTGCATAGGTATCATTTCGATTAGTTCTTCTTCATTGGCGTCGACGATGGCTGTCAAAACGCGCAAATGCCTTCCAGAAGTATCGGCCTTTGGGCCTTCAATCGTTTCCTTTATTTCTAAATCATTTAGCAATGAGAAATCTTTTCTTACCAAGTCATCAATGGAAAGCCCAAAATATTCACTGAAAGCAATTAAATTTTCTACGCTAGGTTGTGCTACACCATTTTCGTATCCACTGTAAGAAGATCTTGTTAAACCTAATGAAGAAGCCGTTTCTTCTTGTGACTGACCCAATCTTTTTCTTAATATCTTTAAGTTTTGACCTGTAAACATGAGAATAATTTAATCGTTTTTATGTCGGAAAATTAATCAATTCCAATTAAATAAACAATTAAAAGATTAAATTTTAATCAAAATGTTGTTATGTTGATATCAATAGGTTCGATTTTGTATTGGCATGCCCAACATATCACCCAGAACTTTCGTGAACTTGGCTCCAAGGAAAAGGATTTGAGATGAATAATACATCCAAAGTAAAATCACCAAAATGGTCCCTGCTAGGCCAGCAGATGAGCCAAAAAAGTAATTAGAAATGTAATATTTTATCATCATTTGCCCTAGATACAATAACACACTCGTGAAAACCGCTCCGTACAATGACAATTTCCATTTAACAGTTCCATCATTTAAAAATTTGAGCATGATCGTAAAAATCACAACGTTAGATCCAAAAGAGATTGCATGATGTAAAAAGGACTCAAAAATCCATTTTATGATTTCAAATTCTGATAACCAATCAGAAGAAATGGACATAAAAATCGTCTCTGCGAAATAGAAGATAATAATCGTCAGACCAATTACTGTCATCATTAAAATAGAAATCAATTTACCAAAAACAACCATGGCAATCATACGTTTCGAGCTCTTGTAGGTCGGTTCAACGTCGTAAAATTCATTAATACTAACCCTTAGTGCACTTAACAATGCTGTACTTGAAAGCAACAAGGCTATAACACCAATGGTATTGAGAACAAAACTACTTTTTTCGAAATCAACACCATCCAAAAACTTCAATATTCCAGAAACATCGTCAATTCCAATGTATCCTTGAAGCACACTCGTTATAATTTCTACCATGAACTTGTTGCCAAAAATCATACCCACGTAATTTATGGACAAGTACAACATAGGCACCATTGCAAATATGGCATAATACGCCAAGGATGCTCCGTGAAGAAAACTTTTCTCTTTAAAAAATTCTTGAAATGTCTTTTTCAGAAGTTGAAAAACAAAAAAGGGTGATAAAAGCTGAATCAAATTTTTAAACATAAATGCAATTTATAGAATTCATGAACTCTAAATTAAACAATAGTATCTCCTCTCCTCTTTTCGTTCTAAAATAATTGTAAACTAGTGGTCCCTGCTGCTCAGCAAATCGAAACTCCACCTTTAATTTCATTTTGCCACCGAGCGCATGTATTTCATATTGATTTGGGCGAAACAAAATTCTTTTATCATCTATTGATACTGAGTTTATAGGGCCAAAAAACTCGGCTTCTTCAATCGTTTTGGGTTTGTTGTAAAATTTATCCGGTGATGCTATTCTCTTTATTATTCCATTTTTAAAGTAAATAGCTTTGTCGCACAATCCTATAATTTCATCACCGTTGTGCGTAACAATAATGAAACTCGTTGATCTAATTTCTTTTAATTTCTGCAAATAACCAATTAATCTTCTTCGCATTGGGGCATCAAGATGAACAAAAGGCTCGTCCAAAAGAATCAATTCTGACTCGCCTATCAATGCCCTAGCTATGGATAATCTTTGTTGTTCTCCTCCCGAAAGATTAATGGCTTTTTGATTTGACAAAGAATGCAAGTCTAGCAAATCCAACATTTCAGTAATAAGCTTATCTTGAAAAATTTTGGGCAAATGAAGCACCCTTTCCCTTATATTTTCGAGAACAGTATGATAAAGGTCTAATCCGAAGTCCTGGTGCACAATAGAAATTTCGTCATAACCAGGAATTAACATTTCTGAAGGTCTTTTCATTTTTCTATTTTGAAAATAGATTTCGCCTGAATTCGGAGAAAGGTATCCGCTTATTATTTTTAATAAACTTGATTTTCCTCCCCCGCTTTTTCCTACAATTCCCAAAAAGTGCCCTTGCTCCAACTTAAAAGAAACATCTTTAAGGATTTCTCTGTCGTAGGAAAATTTAATGTTTTTAATCTCTAACACTGGAAATCAATTCTTTAGGAAATTCTTTAGAAGCCAAATACAAACCAGGAAAAGGATTTGCATAGGGTTCCCCTTTAAGAAAAATGGTTAGGATTTTATCATTAATTATGAGTTCATAGCTTTCCAAAAGACTTTCAGAAGCAGCAATTTGAATTACTTCGTTTTTTTCAGTGATAAAGTCAAAAATCAACATATTTGGAATTTCAATTTCGAACTTTTCTCCATCTCCTTTTTCGCCTTTCAGGGAGTAAATCGCTTTTTCTTGCACTTCTACCTCAGCAATTTCAGCCCTAAGATTCATTTCGTCCTCCCACTCAAACAGTTTATTATCAGCGGACTCCTCCCCATTATGGTTTTTATCCGCGAATTCCTGCGAGTAAAGTTCATTGTGCATAAAAACATTAATCAAAAAAGCCATATCCTTTGTTTTGATGCAAATTTAACCAATTCAAATACCTACACGATAGATGTCCGCTCAATTTCCTAAATTTGCGCCACAATCCGCACGAAACATGAGAGAATTATTTGTTAGAAAAGACAAAGCACGATCAATATTAAGAAAGCATCCATGGGTTTTTTCTGGTGCTATTATGACGGATACTGAGTCATTTACTGACGGAGAATTGGTTTCGCTAGCCGCGACTAATGGAGATTTTTTAGCAATCGGTCATTTTCAGCATGGAACAATTGCTGTTCGGGTTTTGACAAACGAAAAAAAAACCATCAACAAAGAATTTTATTTTCAGAAATTAGAAAATGCTCTTCATTTACGAGAGCAATTGGGACTATTTACAGAAAATAACAGCATCTGTCGTTTAATTCATGGTGAAG
>JAHEMP010000043.1 GCA_024643585.1 Crocinitomicaceae bacterium
GCAAGTAGTTTTTCAAACAAAAAAGAAATCATTTTAGGCTACGGACCCTACTACAAGAAAAAAGGTGTGCTTAACGCCATAATTCGATTTGATACAGCTTGGATAGGAATGAACTATTTAGGTTCGGCAAAATTTGGCGTCCCTTACATGGGGGTTGGTCGCAACTTAGCCTATACAAAAAGTGTTTACGAAAGTGTTGAAGGATTTAAATCTCATTATTCTGTTGTATCAGGAGATGACGACTTGTTTATTCAAGAAGCTGCTAAAAATAAAAATTATACAGTATGTATGGATCCCGATACATTTTGCTATTCCACATCGAAAGAAACATGGGAAGAATGGGTGATTCAAAAAAGCCGTCACTATTCGTCTAGCAAGCATTACAAGGTTTTCAAAAAATGGATGTTAGGAATCTATCCCTTGTCCCTGTTATTGTTGCTTGTTTCTTTCGTTACTTTGCTAGGCAATGACCAATTTCGTTGGTGGAGTCTAGGAATTTTCACCTTCGTTGTCGTTGTAAAATGGATAGTACAAGGCAAGGTGTATCTCAAATTAAAGGAAAAGAGTTTTATCCCTTTTTTACCTTTTGCAGAAATTGGATATTTTTTGCTTTTACCCTATTTGTTTTACAGCGTAGATGGTAAAAGAAAAGAACGATGGAAGTAAACGAAAATTTTTCGAAGAAAGCACAAGAAGATTTAGCACTCGTTGAATTGGCTCAAAAAGGAGATCAAGCTGCATATACAAAGCTGCTTGACCGATATAGAGACTCTGTTTATTTCACCATGCTAAAAATGGTAAAAAATAATGACGACGCTGAAGATTTGACCATTGAAGCCTTTGGAAAAGCTTTCAACCGTATTTCTCAATATTCTCCCAACTTTGCTTTTAGTACCTGGTTGTTTAAAATCGCTTCCAACAATTGTATTGACTTTATCCGCAAAAAAAGAATCAAAGTAACTTCCATGGACTCCGGACACAGAACGAGCGATGGTGAGATATTATACTTTGACGCGCAATCCAATACACTTGACCCATCAGAACATTTGATGAAAGATCAAAAAGTTAAGGCCATGAGAGAGGTAGTTAGCAAATTGAAACCTCGTTACAGAGAGCTGATAGAAAAAAGATATTTCGAAGAGTTGAGCTATGAGGAAATTGCCGACGAACTTAATCTACCTCTTGGTACTGTAAAAGCTCAGTTATTTCGAGCACGCGACTTTCTATCGAATATGATGGAAAACAAAAAACACACTATTTAAAATGAAGGAAAACGTCCAACTAATATTCGACCATTTCCCTAATTTATCCGACCTTCAAAAAAAACAATTTTCTGATTTATTCGATTTGTACCAATTGTGGAACAATCAAATCAATGTTATATCAAGAAAGGATACTGAACATTTCTACGAACGCCATGTGCTGCATTCATTAGGCATTGCCAAGGTTCAACCATTTTTACCGGGAACAATGGTGTTGGACGTTGGAACTGGCGGAGGTTTTCCTGGCATACCTTTAGCAATCCTATTTCCGGAAACGAAATTTACTTTAGTTGATTCCATTGGGAAGAAAATAAAAGTGGTCAAAGAGGTAGCAGAGGCATTAGGATTGGAAAATGTAAAAGCCATCAATGATAGAGCGGAAAATATCTTGGTATCTTATGATTTCATCGTTAGCAGAGCCGTAACGCGCATGCCTGAATTTATGGCTTGGGTGAAGAACAAAACGAAAAAGAAGAGTCAACACGAACTAAAAAACGGCATCCTATATCTTAAAGGAGGTGATTTGACTGAAGAAATGGCAACGATTAAAAACAAAGTGTCGTATTACGATCTGTCAGACTATTTTGGTCAAGAATTTTTTGAAACGAAGAAGGTGGTTCACGTTGAAATTTAAATCCTTACAATAATCTAAAAAAATAGGTTGATTCTCTTAAATCTTGTGCTTAGAGAAGAAAGCGTCCCAATCCCAAAGAAACAATTCAGATACTTCATTTAATCTCTTAACGAATAGCGGATTTGGCGCAGCTAGGCTTTTAAAATATTCGTCTTGGAAATTGTGTAACTCGTATTTTGCAAAAATTGCTTTGGACATACCGTAAATCAAATTCTTTGAAGGGTGATTTACACGATTTATAAAAGATTGGTAACCTTTCAATTTAGCACTCATTTCCTCAACAGAAGTGTCGAAAATACCCGCTAATTTTCGAACCACCATGCGCTCCAACTGATTCGCATGAACGGCGTCGAAGGTGCTTTGAACCAATGTAATATTTGCGGCAATCACAACAAATTGAAAATGTTCTATGTCTTCTGGTTTGACACTTGGACAATTCACGAAAGCCTGATCTTCATTTACTCCTTCAGCTATGTCATCAAAGCTCAATTCAGTTGCCTCAATCAATACGTTCAAAAAGGTATTAGCCAATTGATCGTCGTTTAGTTTTCGTTTAAGAATGGTCTTTAACATCTTATTATATCGGAGTTATAACAAAGGTAGACAAAGAAACTCTCGAGATTATCTCTGTTGGATTGTCTTTTTCAACTTAGTTTTCAACAGTTCGCCTACCAAAAACGACCATTCACTGAAATTCTGCCAATATATGCTAAAATGAAAACGATTCCTTGAACCTATTGTTAATTTTATACCCGTTATTTTACATTTATGAAGCGTAATCAAATTATCATTCTAAGCATACTATTCTTGGTTTTCGCCTTGATATTCATCGTAATCAAAGGAAAGAAAAAAACAGTTGAGAAATCTATTAAGGAGGCTCAAACCATAGTATACGTTCCCGTGAAAACGGTGAAAAACCAAGAAAAGGAATTGCAAATAATTTCCTACGGTCAAGTTTCACCGAATGCAGAAATTGATATTGCTGTGGAGGTACAAGGCAAACTGGAGCAAGGAGCAATGTATTTAAGACCTGGAGTCAAATTCACAAAAGGACAGGTGCTTTTTAGAGTTGATAATGAAGAAGCCTTCTACTCACTGAGCGCTCGCAAAACTCAATTGGCCAATTTAGTAGTTGGAGCAATGCCTGACATTGAACTAGATTTTCCAAAAGAAAAATCCAAATGGTATGCTTTTTTAGAAAACATTCAAGCTGTGAAAAGATTGCCGGAATTGCCGGAATTCAATTCCAATAAGGAAAGAATGTTCATGACTTCAAGAGGTATAATTTCAGAATATTACAACATAAAAAGTACCGAGTCGAGAATGGAGAAATATGTTTATATCGCTCCATTCAATGGCACGGTTCTGGAAACCTATGCTGAGCCCGGTTCAATAGCTAACCCTGGGACGCGATTAGCAAGAATAGCCAAAACCGGTGAATTTGAAATTAAAGTACCTATAAGTATGATGGACATAGCGTCGTATCAAAAACAAGGTAGCGTTACATTTACAAATTCAAACGGTGAATTAATCGGGCATGGTTCCATTAATAGAATCTCGGACGTAATAAATCAACAAACCCAATCGGTTGATGTTTATTATTCAATTAAACCACAGAACAATCAAAAAATTTATAGTGGTTTATTTTTAAACGTGTCGATTAACCAAAGCGCCATTAAAAAAAGTATAACCGTTCCAAGAATGGCTGTTACTGACGGGAAAGTTAATGTATTAAAGAATGAACAAGTTGTTTCTAGACAAATTCAAGTCGTAGGCAATAAACCTGATTCATTATATATTTCTGGACTTGAAGATGGAGAGAAAGTGATTCTTGAGAAAGTAGAAGTAAATAAGAATGGGAAGAAATTCAAAGGTATCATAAGATAGTCATGAGAAACTTTATACAATTTTTCATCAAACGACCAATTTGGGGGAATGCCTTCATTGTATTGGTTTTGATTTTTGGGGTAATTTCCATCATTACCATGCAACGATCCTTCTTTCCCGAATTGGATCCGAAAACGGTTGTGGTAAATGTTTTTTATCCAGGCGCATCGCCTACTGAAATGGAGGAAGGTGTTACTATTAAGATTGAGCAAGCCATTAAAGGATTGGACGGTATAGACGAATTGAATTCTTCTTCTTCCGAAAACAGTGCAACCGTTTCTATAAAAGCATTTCAAGATACAGATATAGATGAATTGCTGAGTGACATTGAAAATTCAGTCAATTCAATCAACAGCTTTCCACAAGGTGCAGAAAAACCAATTATTACTCGAATTAAATCGGGCGGAATGGGTAGCACCGTAGCTTTCGTTGGAATTGCTGCCAAGAAAAAGTCTATCGGACAAACTGAATTAACAGATATAGCTTCAAAAGTTGAACGTGATCTACTCAATACCAAATTAATTACAGAGATCGTCAAAAATGGTTTTCCAGAGAAAGAAATCGCTGTAAATGTTCGAGAAAATGACTTGTTGCGTTATGGCATTTCTTTGCAAGAAGTTAGCTTGGCGGTATCCTCTAAAAATCTAGACCTTACTGCAGGTATGATACGCGGTGGCGTTCAGGAAATGAGTATTCGATCGAATAGCAGAGGGACAACCGCAGAAGAAATTGATCAAATTATAATCCGAACGACTAATACAGGCGAGAAAATAACCGTCGGTGATATTGCTGATGTGCAAATTGGCTACAGTGAGGCATCGCAAGAATCCCAATTCAATAGACGACAAGCAGTATCCTTTCAAATAGAGAAAACTGTTGATCAAGATATAGCTAAAATAACTAGCGCACTGCACGATTATCAAGACAAATTCAATGAAGAAAATCCAGATTTTGAATTGGTAATATTCTTTGAATTCAATGATATGTTGAACCAAAGGATTGATTTATTAACAGGCAATGGATTGTTCGGATTAATTCTAGTTCTTATTTTCTTGGGGTTATTCTTAAATATAAAATTATCCGCTTGGGTTGCTTTCGGGATACCATTTTCCTTTTTAGGAATGTTTATCATTGGCTCCATGTATGGAATGTCCATCAACATGATATCCCTATTCGGGATGATTTTAGTTGTCGGAATTCTTGTGGATGATGGAATTGTGATTGCTGAAAACATTTACGCCCATTTTGAAAAAGGAAAGCCTGCAAAGCAAGCCGCATTGGATGGAACAATGGAGGTTTTACCTTCGGTTTTTTCATCCGTAATTACAACCATAACTGCATTTTCCGTGTTGCTTTTCGTTGAAGGATTAGAGATGATGCGTGAAATGGCTTTTGTAGCTATCGCATGTTTGGTGTTCAGCTTGTTTGAAGCTTTCGTTATTCTTCCTGCTCACTTGGCTCACAAATCTATTTTAGCAGAACCAGCCAAGCCAAAATACTCGACAGTTCAAGGCCTTTTATTTTTTATAGGTGGAATTGTTGTCGTTTGGATAGGCGTATATCTCATTGGTGGATTAGAAGAATTAAGTATTGGTGGAATTCTTTTCCCGTCTTCTTTATTTTTTACTGGAGGATTCTTATGCCTTCAAGGTTTTTCTAAGTCACCTTTGGAAAACATGGTGCGCGGAAATGCTGACAAAAGTATAAAGTACGTTCGGGATAATTATTTTAAAGCAGCAATTGAAACCTTTATAGGTCAAAAAGCAAAAATGTATTTGTTTACCTTTTTTGTACCAATGATCATCACGATTATCACTTTCGGATTTATGGGCAGCAAAACGATTGGCTTTACTTTTTTTCCTGATATTCCACCTGACTTTTTCAACGTAGAAGTTGCATTCAAACCAGGAGATAACAAAGAAAAAACACGTGATTTTCTAGCGATGGCTTCGACCATTGTTCAAGAAGAAAGTGATAAAATTGAAAAAGAAAAGGGAGATACACTAATGCGGTATTTTACTTCGAATTTAGGTTTTACAAGTAATCTTGGGCAAGCAGGAAATCATACTGGGGCATTATCTGTTTTCTTAGACAATGAAGGTTCAGATACACCAGCTGACACCATAATAAACCGGGTATATAGAAGATTGTTGGAAACAGACCAAGGTAAATTGGCCCAAGATATCTATGTTGGTGGCTTTAATCGTTTTGGCAAAGAAATCGAATTGGGATTGACATCCACAAATGAAACTAGTTTACTACTTGCGAAGGAAATGCTCAAAAGTGAGATGTCAAAAATGGACGGCGTAATAAGCATAAAAGACAATATGCCCCCAGGAAGATTTGAAGTATATCTTCAAATGCGACCGGAAGCCGAAATTTATGGTATTTCAAAAAATGAAGTTCTAACACAAATTCGACAAGGTTTCTTTGGGTCTGAAGCTCAACGTGTAATTATTGGAACAGATGAAGTAAAAGTTTGGGTGCGTTTTCCCCAAGAAGATCGAAACAGCTTGTCCGATTTAGAAAACATGCGCATTCGAACAATGGGCGGCTTGGCAATACCGTTGAAAGAATTGTGCGACTTCGAATTGGGACGAGCACCTGAAAATCTTAAAAGACGGAACGGTCAAAGAATTATAAAAGTAGATGCCGAGTGCGTAGATCCGGATAAAGTCGCAGATATAAACACAGATATTCGGAAAAATATTCTACCGAAAATTGTCCAAGTCTATCCTGATATTCAAACTGTATCATTGGGCCAATTTGAAAGAAGTCAAAAAACTGGAAGCAGCATGGGTGTAACTGCCCTTGTCGCTATTGTTATCATGTTCATTATACTAATGTTGCACTTTAATAGTTTGAGTCAAGCATTTTTGATTATGTTGGTAATCCCAGCCGGATTGGCTGGAGCCATTTTAGGTCATGGTTTGGTCGGAATTCCGGTTTCCATATTATCTGTTTTTGGAATGATTGCTTTATTAGGAGTATTGGTTAACGATGCCATTGTATTTTTAGATCGCTACAATGACCTATTGGTAGAAGGATATTCTGTTCGTGAGTCAGTTCTTGAAGCGGCAGCTTCGCGATTTAGACCTATATTGTTGACGTCATTGACTACAGTTGCTGGACTTTTGCCAATGATAGCTGAAAAAAGTATGCAAGCCCAATTTTTAATCCCCATGGCAACATCTATTGCTTTTGGGGTGCTATTTGGTACTGTCTTTATCTTGTTTTTCTATCCTTCAGCCATTCTATTCTGGAATGGAACACGAAGAACATTTAGATTATTTTGGAAGGGTGAAAAAGTAGAACCTGAGTTTGTAGAACCTGCAATTCAATTAAAAAAACATTTACATGATTTGGAACAAGAGCATTAGCACTTTCTTCGCCATATTTGTTCTTTCCCTAGGATATTATGCCCAAGAAGCATTGAGTGCGCAACAAGCTGTGTTTAATGCTTTAAAGAATAACTATGATATTCTTATAAGCGAAAAGCAAGAAGAAATTGCCGCTAAAAATAATGCTTGGAGCGAAGCTGGAATGTTTCCAACTGTAGCAATACAAGTCGGACAAAATAATTTGCTTCAGGACAACACCAATAACCCCTTTACCTTTACCCCTGGAATTGTTCTTAATCAAAGCATAAATCCTAGTTTGGTCGTGAACGCGAATTTATTCAGCGGCTTTCAAGTCCGAATGAATAAGTTGCGTTTGGAGCAATTAGAAGAGCAAACAAAAGGCAATACCGCTGTCGTTATTGAATCATTGATTCAGGATGTTATGAAGGCTTATTATTCCGCTCTCCTTCAGAAAGAAAGAAGCGATTTGTATAAAACAATAATGGGTTATTCTTCGAGAAGATTAAGGTACAATGAGTTGAAAAATCAATACAGCGCGTCCAACTCTTTAGAAGTTTTGCAATTGAAAAATCAATATTTGACCGATAGCACAAACTACCTATTGCAACAGTTGTCGTATGAAAATTCTTTACGAAACCTTGTTTTACTAATGAACAATAGTGAAGACACAACTTTCACCAACTTGCCCATTCTAAGCGATAAATTGGAACTAATCTTGCCTGTTTTAGACCAAGAAAAAATAAAGTCGGATCTCTTTGAGAACAATCAAAATTTGAAAAACCAATATCTGGCGTTGGAACTTCAAGAAACGAACGTCAACTTTCAAAGATCCTTTTTATACCCAACTTTGTCACTGCAATTGTCTGCAAATCCAAGTTATGGTGAATTTAGACAAATAAGTGGTGCATTGCCGGGCAATCCTACTTCAATCTCAACCCAATCTTTAACGTATTCAGGTAATTTTACTTTACGCTATAACATTTACAACAATTGGAAGGCTAAACGGGCGGTCGAAGTCGCAAAAATTCAAACTGAAATTGGTTCCTTAAATGTTGAGAAATTGAAAAAAACCTTACAGGTCAACCTTACAAATCAGCTATCGTTGTATGAAATAAGAAATAACCTTGTGCAAGTTTCTACCGAAAACTTAGAATATGCTACAAAAGCGTATGATCTTGCTCAGAAAAAGTTTGAATTAGGGTCTGTAAATTCGATTGATTTAATCGTATATCAGTCAAACTATCAAAACACATTGATACAGCACTATGAGAATCTTTTCAATCGCCTAGACACATTTATTGAAATATATAAGTTATCGGGGAATTTGGGATTGCAATTTGGAGCTAAATAATTTTTTTCGTTAATCAAAATACCCTCTTAAACTTTCTCTTTTTTCTTTTAGACTAAGCATGACTTCTTTTTGCCTAATCATTAGAAAAATATATTTCCATTTGTACCCGATATGCTTTAAATACCGAAAGAAGAAATAAGCAAACATTCCACTAAACGGCATAGCAATTAAATACCCCAACCACTTCCAAAAAGTAAGTGGATAAAACATATTCACGACTTCAATGAATCCGTAATAAAAAAGTGGATAGAGTATCAAGCCAATTAGAACCGCCATTGGAGCATAGTATTCAATGTCTTTCGTAAGTTTAGGTATGATAATATCGGTTAACTTGTATTGGATAAAATTGTGCAATATTCCAAAAACAAAAAGTGGCAACCCGATCAACAAAAAGATAAATGAAAACATCAGTTGTCGAAAGAACATCCGTGAACGAAAGCGTCGATCTAGAAAATCCGTTCGAATGTCCCATTTGTTGATTTCCCATTCTATTTTTTCTACTAACAGCTCAATTTCTTCTAACTTCCATGCTTCTGTCACCTTATAATCATCAAGTCTATCTCTGATTTTCTTCAAAAGAGACATTTCCTTTTCGACATTATCCATGCCTTCTCTTGTGTACCTTGACTCCACGATTCGGGCTATTCTGTCTACCAATTTTTCTTCCTCCTTGTTATCAGAATTCACCAAAACTTGCTCCAGTCGAATCCGAAATTGTTCTGTTAATTTCCTTGCTCCCGCGCTTGCATTTTCATCAAAATCTTTGGTGTATTCTTTAACTAGAATAGGTTGTCCAACATTGACCAATACACTACTTCTGAATTTTTCGGCTTGTGAATAATTGAGTCCAATCGGAAGTATAGTTAATCCAAGCGTGTTGTGGTTTCGACTTTCTACCGTTAATGCAATTCTCGCCGTGCCTGATTTCAATTGTCGTAACTGCCTTTCTTGGAAGCTACTTCCTTCCGGGAAAACAACCAGTGTTTTTCCTTTTTCTAAAATCTCATAACAAGCTTCAAAACTATCTTGATTTGACACACCTTGAATGCGCCCCTCACCTATTCTATTTATGGGAATCATATTTAAGGACTTTAACAACCACATCTTGAATTTACTATCAAACAAAGTTGCTTTTGCCATGTAGTGAATTGGTTGATTGCAAACATTCCCAATCATCCAAGCATCCATTAAGGTGTTTGGGTGATTCGCAATAATGATGAGCGGACCTTCTATTTTTAAATTGGCCTTGTTCTTGACCCGAACCTCTTTGTAATAGAGTCGGATACCAAAACCCACTATCAATTTTAATATTCGGTATAGCATAGAAGGCACTAAAATAATCTTTTTAGCACATTTTGTCGCAATGTATTTGTGCATGGTAGGAAGAAAGGATAAATTCGCAGAATGAAACAATTTCCAATTGCTTATTTGAATAGTAATGATGGTAGCGGATTGCTAGCATTTGGCGATGGACCGCGACTAAAAACTACAAAAAAAACGGCATTAAAGGAGTTGGAAATTTTTATTCAAGAAAATCCTAATAAGTTCATTTTCGGATATTTAGGGTATGACGTTAAAAACGAATTAGAGGACATTACTTCAAACAATACCGACAATAAAAATTTTCCTGATTTGTTTTTTTGGGTTCCAGACCATGTTGTTAAATTGGATAGTGAACATTTTGAATTTTTGCAAGGAGAAAAAAACACAGATAGCTTTGATTTTTTAGAGTATTTCATCGAGGAAGAAACCGATCAAAATTTTCACGAGTACAAGTTGGATTTTAAGGCTGTAACGCCAAAAGAAAAATACATCGAAAACGTAAATAAGATTAAAGAAAGAATTCAAAAAGGCGATGCCTACGAGGTGACCTATTGCCAAGAATTTGTTGTAAACAACATTGAATTTGACTTCTCTTTGGATGCCTATTTCAAATTAAACAACATCACAAAAGCACCTTTCTCCACTTATTTCAAATTTGATGATTATACAATTTTTTGCGGATCACCTGAACGGTTTTTAAGACGCGAAGGAAATAAATTGATTTCTCAGCCTATTAAAGGCACAGCTCCCAGAAATAAAGATGCCAAATTGGATGATGCAATGAAAAAATCTCTGTTGGAAGATCCTAAAGAGCGTGCTGAAAATGTAATGATTGTCGACCTGGTTCGAAATGATCTATCTAAAATTGCCGAAAAGAATAGTGTTGGGGTAGATGAACTATTTGGCATCTATAGCTTTGAAACCGTTCACCAAATGATTTCGACCATTAGTTGTGAAATTAAGGACGAAACAAAATTTACAGACATCGTTAGGGCGACTTTCCCTATGGGCTCGATGACTGGCGCGCCCAAGGTAAGTGCAATGAAAATTATCGAAGAATTTGAAGATTTTAAGCGAGGTATCTATTCGGGTTCCATTGGTTATATTTCACCAAATGGCAATTTCGATTTTAACGTTGTTATTCGCTCCTTGTTTTACAACAAAACGAGTAAAACCTTAACGTGCGATGTTGGTGGAGCAATCACCATACAATCTGATGCAGAGAAAGAATACGAAGAATGTTTAACGAAGGTTCAACGCATATTGGACGGAATGAATGAGTAATTTCAATCCTCATATACCAAAACATTTAATTCCCAATCCTAAGCAAATTGTTTATTTAGCGATAAGTGGTGGTTTAGATTCTGTCGTTCTTTTCCATCTGCTTCAAGCAGCAAAAATAAATGTGCACCTTCTCCATGTGAATTACAATTTAAGGGGTGAGAATTCGAATGATGACGAAAAATTTGTTCGAGAATTAGCTAAAAAAAATGCTGTTCCACTTTCTGTTTTGAATTACCAAATGAAAGATCATTTGGCTGAATTAGGTGGGAATTTGCAAAACGAAGCTCGTAAAATTAGGTATTCTTTTTTTCAAGAATATTTATTGAAAACGAACGATTCTTTATTAATGACAGCCCACCATTTTGATGATCAAATGGAAACATTTTTCATGCATTTATCGCGTAAATCTGGATTAACTGGACTATCGTGTATGGCTGAAAAAAATGGCAATCATTATCGCCCCTTGCTTGATTTTACTAAAGAAGAATTGAAAAAGTTTGCACTCACAAACAACATTCTTTGGCGAGAAGATGCAAGTAATCAAGAAAACAAATACTTAAGGAATAAATGGCGAAACGAATGGCTACCTTTTTTGAAAAGTAAACTGCCCAATCTTGAGGAAAGCGTTAGAGTGCTAATTGATGCCTTTCAAAAAGAAAGATCTTTTTTGGAGTCCATTCATTTTTCTCAAATTAAAGAAATCAAAAAATCAAATAAATGGTTGTTTGAAAATTTCGATCAATGTTCGGATGAAGCAAAATTTATTATCGCAAAAGAATTAGGTTTCAGATACACCGAAATGGAACGTTTAAAAGATTTACGTGCTAGCGATAAAACTAAGTTTTTTGAAATAAGTCGAATAGGAATGAAAATATGGAACGAAGGAAATACATTCTCCTTCGAAAAAAAGACGGATTCTAGTTTACCTCTTTTGAAAATCGAAGAAGTTAAAGAGCTTCCTAAGACGTTCAATAAAGACATTTGTTATCTCAATTCTGAAAAAATAATAGGTGAATTAAAAGTGCGATACTGGACAGAGGGAGACCGAATATCTTCTATTGGTTTATCCGGTTCTCAATTAATTTCAGATATCATCAAAGATGCGAAAATACCTTCTTCTCAA
>JAHEMP010000044.1 GCA_024643585.1 Crocinitomicaceae bacterium
TTTCAAATTCAAATTTCGTTTATCCCGAAGCTTACAAATTTGATTCGCCAGATTTTGACGGATTGATAATGTGGATATCCCTCTGTGGAAATGGAATTGAGATTCCCTCTTTTTTCAATCGAGCATGAATTTGACGTCGTAAATCAGATTTTAGATTTTCGACAGTAAAAGGATCTTTGGTCCAAAAAATGAGTTGAAAATCTAACGAGGATTCACCAAAGTTTATAAATCGAACAAAAGATTGAGGGTTTCTTTCAATTTTTTCATTTGAATCCATCACCTCTTGTAAACATGAGATTACAAACTCAACATCCGAATGATATGCGACACCAATCTCCACCAAAAACCTTACACTATCAGCGTTGTGACTCCAATTGATCACTTTTTCAGAAACAAATTTGCTATTGGGAATAATGACAACAACATTGTCTCTTGTAACAATTTCAGAACTTCTTAAGTTAATTTCAGCCACTCGTCCAATTACGCCATCGTCATCTTGCACAACATCACCAATTTTTATCGTTCCTTCAAAAAGTAAAAACACACCGGAAATTAAATCTGCAAATATTTGTTGCAAACCAAATCCTATACCGACCAATAATGCCGCCGAAGCGCCCAAAAGTATCGAAACGCTGAAGCCAAGTGCCTCTATCAACATCAAAAAGGAAATCACCCAGACAAAATACTTGAAAATTAAAAAAATAGAGTGTCTCCGTTTTTTGTCAACTTGGTTCAAAAATAATCTTGGTCTTTCAATCAATCTTTTGGCAAACCACAGTACAACAATTGTTATAAATATGACAAGAAAAGCGAGAAGAAGATTCCAGACTTCCAAAGAATATTTGGAGCCAATTGTCAACAATTTGTAATTAAAAAATTCATTCCATTCCATGATACAAAATAACACATTTAGATTTGATTTCAATGAAATTCCCAGAGGAAACCTTGAATTCAGATTAATTCTCTAAATTTGCCATCGAAAAACAGAAACATCATGGCAACAACTGCAGATATTAAAAATGGCTTGTGCATCAAGTTCAATGACAAACTTTGTCAAATTATTGAATTCCAACACGTAAAACCGGGTAAAGGTCCTGCTTTTGTTCGTACGAAAATGAGACAAATAGAAACAGGCAAGGTATTGGATAACACTTTTTCTGCTGGTCACAAAATAGAAATCGTTCGAATTGAAAATCGTGAATACCAATATTTATTTGAAGAAGCGGAATTTTTCGTTTTCATGAACAATGAAACATTTGAACAAGTGAGCATACCTAAAACGATGGTAGAAAAGCCTGAATTTTTGATTGAGGGAATGACATGTAATATCCTTTTTCATGCCGAAGAAGAAATGCCTTTGGTCGTTGAACTTCCAATGCACATTGTATCAGAAGTAACTTATACTGAACCCGGAATTAAAGGTGACACAGCAACAAATACTATGAAACCAGCAACCATTGCAACAGGTGCTGAAGTTCGTGTCCCTCTTTTTATTGACAACGGTGAAATCATTAAAGTTGACACTAGAACCGGCGTATACGTTGAGCGCGTAAAAAGCTAGTTAAAAACATACTTTCTTTAAAAGTCCAATTTCTTATACGAAATTGGACTTTTTTATTATTTCTTTTTGGTGAAGTAAAACTTTATATCCTATTCATACGTCATGAATACGTATTTCGATTTGTTACTTTTATTACATTTGAATTGAAAATTTAACACGTCTTAAATTATGAAATTTTTACTTGCTTTCATTTCGTTTTGTTTGGTTGGGTTGGTGCAGGCCCAGTCTCCTGGAAATATTGGCGCCACGAATTTAACGGCATGGTTTAAGCCAGATGCATTGCCCATTGGAAATGTTAGTTCTTGGACAACAACGCTTTCATCCATAGGCGGTGTCACCGTAACCGATGCCGTTGCGCCCTATCCTCAAGCTACGAATACACCAGCAGGTAATGTGTCCAATTATAACACCACCTTATTTTTCAATGCCAATTCGACAGCAAACCTACAAAGTTTGCAAAATACTGCAGCTTTAAATTTACTACAGAACAACTCCGTTGGTGCTCAAGGGACATTTTTTTGTGCGTATTACTTTCCGACTGGTGGTGCCTCAAATAACCATATGTTATTGTACAATAATTCTCCGCACGCCATTCAATTTAGAAATCTTGGTGTGACAGGCAGATTAGCCATAGGCCTTTCAGCCTCAAATAGTGCAAATGCATGTCGAAATTGGACAGAAAGTCATCTTCCGACCATATTATCATACAAAGGCAATAGATCGTCAACGACGAGTATGTCCGCTTTTGAAAATGATTTGTTATTTACCACATCAACCGCCTCTCAATCTTCTGGACCAACTGGTTTGTATTTTGGGAATTTCCCAGGAAATGCAACAGCTCCATACAATGGTTACATTCATGAATATATCTTTTACAATACCGATTTAAGCAATGCTGATATTCGTAAAATTAATACCTATTTGGGTATAAAATATGGTGCAACTTTAGACAATACAGGAGGCGGAACACAAGGTGATTATGTCGCAACTGATGGAACCATAATTTGGGATGCAAGTGTAAATCCAACCTATCACAATGACGTCATAGGGATTGGTCGTGACGACAATCAAGCTTTGTTGCAAAAACAATCGCACTCCTTTTCTGATGACTACAGACTCTATTTGTCCAATCTAGCTGCGAATAATGTGTCTAATACGGGCACTTTCAATAATGATTTGTCTTACATTACTATGGGTCACATTTTAGAGGGTTGCGGAAATGCACTGTCTAATTCGGAAACACCAGCGAGTGTGACATCCAGAGTGGCTGAGGAATGGAAAGTTCAAAATACAAACTTTACTCAGTCCTTTAATTGGGACATAAAAATCGATACGTGCAATTCAGCTGGTTCTTCAGTTGGAATTGTAAACCTGGCTAGTCTAAGATTATTAGTTGATACAGATGGGAATTTCACCAATGCAACTGTATACGGCACGGCATCAGGATTATCCTTTTCATACAACAACGGATATGTTACGGTAAACGGAATTTCAAACCTCCATTTACCCGAGGATTCCACAAGATATTTTACCTTGGGGTACAATACAACTACAGTAGCCTTTACCGGTACATCTTCTATTTGTGCAGGCGAAACAGTAGCTATTACAGTAAACATTGAAAACGCAAGTGGTCCAATCAATGTAACTTATAATGACGGTACGAATAACGTAACATTAACCAATATTTCCAATGGATACGTTTTTAATGTTTCACCTCTTGTTACTACGAGCTATACTATACAAGGATACAAGAGCTTTTTAAATTGTTGCGGAGGAGGTGGATCTGGAGTATTCACGATTAATGTTTCACCTTATCCAACCGTTTCGGCAAATGCAAGTATAAATCCTATTTGTGCTGGCCAATCAACTGTTTTATCTGGTTCGGGAGCCACTTCCTATGTATGGAGTGGTGGAATTGCAAACGGTAGTAGTCAAAGTCCTGCTGCGACGACAACCTACACCGTTATTGGTCAAAACGCCGCTGGCTGTGCAGACACCGCTAGTGTCACAGTAACCGTCAATGCCAATCCAATAGTAACTGCGAGTGCAACTGCAACTTCTATTTGTCAAGGAGAACAAATTACACTTTCTGGAGGTGGAGCTTCAACTTACATCTGGACAAATGGGGTAATCAACGGTGTGCCTTTTACACCTCCTGGAACAACAGTTTATTCGGTCAATGGGACAAATGCAAACAACTGCTCGAGTACGGCTTCTATTACCATTACTGTGAACTTTCCTCCCGTAATTTTGGCAGTTGCTTCCGATAGTAGTATCTGTGCTGGAGAGTCTTTGACTTTATACGGTACAGGAGGTGTTAGTTACGCATGGACTGGAGGAATTACAAATAATACCCCTTTTATACCCATATCATCAGGAACATATACAGTAACTGGAACCAATAGTAACGGCTGCTCCAATACAGACGATGTTTCTATTGTTGTTAATCCTCTGCCTTCTGTAACAGCGACAGCATCCCCTTCTACAATATGTCAAGGTGACTCCAGTCAACTATTGGCGACAGGTGCTAATTTATATGTTTGGAGTTCAGGGACAACGAATGGAGATTCTGTCAGTCCCTTAAGTGCTACAAGTTATTTCGTTATTGGCTCCACTTTGGCGGGTTGTTTAGACACTGCAACGGTGAATATTAATGTTAATCAAAACCCTCCCGTCATTGCAAATGCAAACCCGTCGATTGTGTGCCAAGGAAACGAAACCTCCTTATTTGGTTCAGGGGCAATTACTTATGTTTGGTCGAATGGAATTTTAAACAATGTTCCCTTCACTCCTGCCGTAACAACAACGTATACCGTCGTGGGCACGGATGCAAACAATTGCTCTAGCACAGACGACATTACTATTACAGTTATTCCCTCGGTATTCTTTACGATAGGACCTGATACAACGACTTGTCCGCAATCTCCAGCGATATTGAGTGGCAATGGAGTTTTCTCAAGTTATCTATGGAGTACTGGAGAGACCACTCCGACTATCAGCGTTGGAACTGTCGGTCCAGTTTCTTTGACCGTTATCGACAATAATGGATGTGAATACAGCGATAATTTAGTTCTATTTTTAGCTGACGACTGCTTCCCAACTTATAACGTTCCCAATGTGTTCACCCCGAATGGCGATAACAACAATGATTACTTCTTCATAGACGCAACAAATATTGCATCACAGACGATAACCATTGTAAATCGTTGGAATAATGTCATGTTCTCAAAAACTGGTCCTCAACCGGCATGGGATGGGAAATCGCCTGAAGGAACTGTGGCAGAGGATGGCGTTTATTTTGTTACTTATTCCTTAAAAGCCGAAAATGGTCAAACGATAACAGGCACTGGTTTTGTTCATTTGATTGGTCAATAAAAATAGTATTCAAAATAACAAAGCCAGCGATAATTTCGCTGGCTTTGTTAATAAGGTTTTTAAACTTACTCCGCAACTTCTCCGTACAAATCGAAATGATCTGCAGATGTTATTTGGACGTTTGCATAATCTCCGATTCTTACGTAAGTATTCTCTTTTTTCACTAAAACCTCGTTGTCCACTTCTGGTGAATCAAACTCCGTTCGACCAATGAAATAATCACCTTCAGCCCTATCGAAAAGGACTTTGAATGTTTTACCGACCTTTTCTTGGTTCAATGAATACGAAATGTCAGATTGAAGTGCCATTATTTTATCTGCCCTTTGTTTCTTTACTTTTTCAGGAACATCATCCTCGAAATTGTACGCATGTGTATTTTCTTCATGTGAATAGGTGAAAATTCCTAATCGTTCGAATCGCATTTTTTCAACGAATTCATACATTTCTTGGAAATCTTCTTCTGTTTCACCAGGATAACCGGCAATTAATGTTGTTCGTACGGCAATCCCAGGAACTTTTGCGCGAATTTCATTAACCAATTCTTCGGTTTTTTCTCTTGTAATGCCTCGGCGCATCGCTTTCAGCATGCTCGTTGACCCGTGTTGTAAAGGCATATCCAAATAATTGCAAATATTCGGTTTGCGATTCATAACCTCCAATACATCCATCGGAAATCCAGCTGGAAAAGCATAATGCAATCTGATCCATTCTATTCCCTCGACATCAGAAAGCTGTTCGAGCAAATCGGCCAAGGCTCTTTTCTTGTATATATCTAATCCATAATAGGTCAAATCCTGAGCAATTAACATAAGCTCTTTCACCCCTTTTGCGGCAAGACTTTTTGCTTGTGTTACCAAATCCTCTATTGGCGTAGAAACGTGTTTTCCTCGCATTAAAGGTATGGCGCAAAAGGAACAAGGCCTGTCGCAACCTTCTGCAATTTTGAAATAAGCGAAGTGATTTGGAGTAGTCAATAAACGTTCACCTACTAACTCGTGTTTGTAATCTGCTTTTAATGTTTTCAGTAATCTTGGCAAATCTCTAGTCCCAAAGTAGGCGTCCACTTCTGGAATTTCTTTTTCCAAATCATCTTTATAACGCTCTGACAAACAACCTGTAACATACACTTTATGTACTAAGCCTGCCGCTTTTGCCTCGGCATATTGAACTATGGTATTTATGGATTCCTCTTTCGCATTGTCGATAAATCCGCAAGTGTTGATAATGACAATCTCGGAATCATCACTAGTAGATTCGTGCTCAACATCGAAATTATTCGCTTTCAATTGAGCCATCATGACTTCTGAGTCAAAAATATTTTTGGAACATCCTAATGTTACGACATTCACCTTGTTTTTCTTAAGCGTTCTTGCTTTCATGCCGCAAAGATACGGAAATTGAATTGAGATTCTTTACTGTAAGAATTAGGAAATCGTTTCTTCTTCGTCATCGAGGCTATCGTCCCATCTCTCAACGCGTTGAACACCCTCTACTATCTCAAATTTGGTCATCAATTCTTTCAGGTGTTTTGTATCGTATACCAACACTTTTAGCTTCCCTTCAAAAATTCCGTCTTCTGTCTCGAATGAAATGGATTTCATGTTAACATTCAACTGATTCGAAACAATCTCCGTTAATTTGTTTACTAGGCCAACACTATCGAAACCTCTCAATCGTATACTTGCAATTCGCTCGGTATATTGTTCACCTTTCCATCTCGCTTTGATACAGCGATAGGCCATTTTTGATTGCAAATGTTCAGCATTAGGACAATTGCTTCTATGAACCTTTATTCCTTCATTAATAGTAATAAATCCAAACACTTTATCACCTGGAATTGGGTTGCAGCATTTTGACATTCTATAATCAATGTTTTTGAAATCATCACCGATAATAATTGTATCCTTTTTCTGGTCAATGCTCGTGAGTGAACTCACTTTTTTCTTTGGAATGATAGGAGCTTTTTTCTCCATTTGCAACATTCCATTATCGTTTTCTATCTCCCTAAGTCGTGTAAGATCAATTTTACCTTTTGCGATTTTAAAATACAATTCTGTCGCAGTTGACTGGGCATAAAATCGCTCTAACGCAGCAATATTCTCAGAATTGAAGCGTATATTGTGTTGTTTGAATTTTCGTTCAAGAATTTCTTTGCCATCCTGAGCAATAATTTTTCTTTCGTCATTCAAAGATGACTTTATTTTTTGCTTCGCTCTGGCTGTTGTTACAAATCTTAACCAATCTTCGTTGGGTCTTTGTTTAGAAGAGGTGATTATTTCGAGCTGATCACCGCTATTTAATTGGTGTGACAAGGGCACCAAACGATTGTTCACTTTTGCACCTATGCATCTATCCCCAATATCTGTATGAATATCGTAGGCAAAATCGAGAATGGTAGAATTCACAGGCAAAACTCGTAATTCACCTTTCGGCGTAAATACATATATTTCTTCTGCAAACAAATTCAATTTAAATTCATCCACAAAATCCAAAGCATTGCCATTTGGACTTTCCATCAAATCCCTAATCTCTGTAATCCAGCGATCGAACTTACTTTCATTCGAATTGGACTCCTTGTATTTGTAATGCGCCGCTAGTCCTTTTTCGGCAATTTCATCCATTCTTTTCGAACGAATCTGCACTTCTACCCATTTCCCAGATGGAGACATTACGGTGGTGTGCAAGGACTCATATCCATTCGCACGAGGCGTAGAAATCCAATCTCTCAAGCGATCCGGACTTGGCTGATAAAAATCAGTAACTATGGAATACAAACGCCAACAATCGGCTTTTTCCATATGGGGCTCAGATTCAACTATTATCCGAATTGCGAACAAATCATATACCTCCTCAAAAGGTATTTCTTTCGAAATCATTTTACGATGGATAGAAGAAATTGATTTCGTTCTAGCTTTAATTTCGAAATTGTAGCCTTGTGCCGTTAAAGCTTCTTTTATTGGTGTAATAAATCTGCGGATAAATCTATTTCGAACATCCTTCGTTGATTTTAGATTACTCTCAATCTGACTATAAATTTCAGGCTCGGTGTAGCGAAGTGACAAGTCTTCAAGTTCACTCTTGATCGAATACAATCCCAAACGATGCGCTAATGGAGCGTATAAGAACTTTGTTTCAGCGGCTATTTTCTGCTGTTTATCAAAAACCATACTATCCAATGTTCGCATATTGTGCAAACGATCAGCTAGTTTTATTAATACAACTCGAATGTCATCCGAAATTGTAAGTATCATTTTACGGAAATTCTCTGCTTGGATAGAAGCGTTTTGATCAAAAACCTCAGGTATTTTTGTCAACCCATCGATAATTAATCGAACTTTTGCTCCAAATAAGTCTTCCACATCGTCTAATGTGATATGCGTGTCCTCGACCGTGTCGTGCAGCAAGGCACAAATTAACGCCGTTGCTCCTAAACCTATTTCCTCGGTACAAATCCGAGCTACTGCAATTGGATGGTAAATGTAGGGTTCACCCGATTTACGGCGCATATCTTTGTGTGCATCAAGTGCTACATCGAATGCTCTTCGTATTTTTTTTGTATCTTCTTTCGACCTGTTTTTACAAGATCGCAAAAGTCCCTTAAAAGCGTTAAGAATTTCCTTCCTTTCCTTTTCTAAGTCTATCTCCATCTGCACATTTTAAGCGTTATAAAGGTACATTAATAAAAAAGTAAGACAATTTTTTAGGCATAAAAAAAGCGAGAACTTAATCTCGCTTCAGTATTGTTAAAAATGAAAAGGTTTCTTTTTATTTAGTCGGTAAGACTTTCGTGACTATCTCTCCAAATCCAATTCGAATTCCATTTTTCTCCGAGTACCCTTTCATTATGACCGTATCGTGATCATTGATGAATTTACGCTCTGTACCATCGGACATTTTCAATGGTTTAGTGCCTTTCCAAGCAAGCTCGAGCATGGATCCATAACTATCTTCCGTTGGACCAGAAATTGTTCCTGAACCCATTAAATCTCCACAACGAATATTACACCCATTGACTGTGTGATGCGCTAATTGTTGCACCATTGTCCAATACATATACTTGAAATTCGAGCGACAGACAACGTTATTTTCGGAATTCTCGGGTTGAATTCCCATTTCTAAATGAATGTCATACGATTTTTGACCAGTCGTTTTGAGGTAGTCCAAAACTTTGGGTGCTTGCTCTGGATTATCTACTTTAAAGGGCTCCAAAGCATCTAATGTAACTATCCATGGTGAAAGCGAGGAAGCAAAATTCTTCGCTAAGAAAGGTCCGAGTGGCACATACTCCCAAGACTGAATATCTCGAGCCGACCAATCATTGAACAAACACATTCCAAAAATATAATCTTCAGCTTCCTCAGTAGAAATTGATTCTCCAAGAGGTTTACCGTCGAAAGTAATAAACGCCATCTCCAATTCGAAATCCAAACGTTGCGTTGGTCCAAAAGTAGGATCTTTTTCAGGGTCATTTCTGGTTTGACCTTTTGGTCTATAAATTGGTTCTCCAGAAACAATAATTGAACTTGAGCGGCCATGATATCCCACGGGCAGCCATAACCAGTTTGGTAAAAGAGCATTATTGGGGTCACGAAACATAGTTCCTACGTTTGTAGCGTGCTCTCGGGAGGAATAAAAATCAGTATAATCTCCAATTTCCACAGGCAATAGCATGGTTACCTGATCGGCCGGTATTAAAACTTGTCCGACATGATGTTCGTTGTTTTGCAAATCACTATGACTTGTATCCAGCAATTTAGAAATTCGGTTTCGAAGATCTCTAACTGCTTTTTTACCTTTTTTCATCATTGAATTGAGCGATGTTGCATCAAAATCATGCGCTTCAAAAGGTAAGTTTTCTAGATATCCTAAAACGAAAAGAGATTTCAAATCCACAACGTAATCGCCTATTCTTGAACCAACTCTCGTATTCATTTGTGCCGTTTTGAAAACGCCAAAAGGAATGTTTTGGATTGGAAAATCTGAATTTTGAGGTACTTCTACCCACGATTTTAAATCTGGATTATTTGCTGGAATATTCATGTTTTTCTTTGCTATCGTTCAATTTTAACAAAGTTAACTAGAATATATCAATTATGAATATGGGAATTACGGCTAAATCCAAATTCCTCCTTTCGCAATCCGTAATCCGTAATCCGTAATCCGTAATTGATTACACGTTAAAACGGAAATGCATAACATCTCCATCACTAACTATATATTCTTTTCCTTCGACTTTGAATTTACCAGCTTCTTTGACGGCTGCTTCTGAACCCAAAGTTGTGAAATCTTCATATTTCATAACCTCTGCACGAATGAAACCTTTCTCAAAATCAGTATGAATTACTCCTGCAGCTTGCGGTGCCGTCATACCTTTTTCAATTGTCCAAGCGCGCACTTCCTTAACCCCAGCGGTAAAATACGTTTGCAAATTCAACAAACTATAGGCTTGTCGAATCAATCGATTTACGCCTGGCTCTTCCAAACCTAATTCTTCTAAGAACATTTCACGTTCCTCGTAGGTGTCCAATTCGTTGATGTCTGCTTCAATTTTGGCACCAATCACCATCACCTCAGCATTTTCATCTTTAACGGAAGCTTTTAATTGCTCAACATATTCATTCCCTGTTTTAACCGCACTTTCTTCAACATTGCACAAGTACAACACTGGTTTTGCTGTAATCAAATGAAAACCTTTAACAATTGCCCATTCTTTGTCGTCGAAATCCATTGCACGAACAGATTTACCTTCTTCTAGGTGCAATTTAATGCGTTGAGCAACATCATTTTCTTTGACAATATCCTTATCTCCAGACTTTAGAACGCGTGCTAAAGAAGCTATTCTCTTTTCGATAGATTCTAAATCTTTCAATTGCAATTCCAAATCAATAACCTCTTTATCTCGCACGGGGTTTACATTTCCGTCAACATGAATGATATTGTCATCTGTGAAACATCTCACCACGTGGATAATCGCGTCTGTTTCACGAATATTTGCCAAAAACTGATTCCCTAATCCTTCTCCTTTGGAGGCTCCTTTTACCAATCCAGCAATATCAACAATTTCCATTGTGGTTGGGACAACTCTTTCGGGATTAACAATGCTTTCTAGCTTTTGTAAACGTGGATCAGGCACAGAAATCGTACCTATATTCGGTTCAATTGTACAAAAAGGAAAATTTGCCGATTGCGCTTTTGCACTCGACAAGCAGTTGAACAAGGTAGATTTTCCAACATTTGGTAAACCGACAATTCCGCATTTTAAAGCCATGGAAGTAAAATTTTGTGCAAAGATAGGGAAAGTTTCCTTTTCGAAAAGGTTTAAGCAAGTTGCTTTTCATTTGGGCTATTTTCGTAAATTCGTTAAAATCCAAAGGCCATGAAATATACATCTCAAATCGAAATTAATTTACCTATTGATAAGGTAATTGAACTTTTTGATAATCCGGACAACATGTCTAAATGGATGGATGGCTTGCAGAGTTTTGAACATCTAAGCGGAGAACCTGGTCAACCTGGAGCAAAATCAAAATTAGTTTTTCAAATGGGAAAACGAACTATTGAAATGATTGAAACTATTACCGTGCGTGAACTTCCCAGAGAGTTTTCAGGAATCTACGAAGCGAAAGGTGTTTGGAATTCAATTAAAAATACTTTTGAAGCTATTGACCCTACAAAGACATTATACAAAACTGAGAATGAATTCAGAATGCAAGGGTTCATGAAAATCATAGGATTTCTGATGCCTGGCGCCTTCAAAAAGCAATCGATGAAATATTTAATTGACTTTAAAAATTTCGCCGAAAAACAAAACTAAAAGTGAAAGATACAGTTCTTACTTCACCAAGAATGATACTGAGGCTCATACGAAAATCGGACTTGAAAGAATTGCATGCTTTAAGTTCGCTTCCGGAAGTTGAAAAATACAATACACTGGGTATTCCTAGCGATATTTCCGTTACCAAATCGATTCTAAAAGAGAGAATAAAGGACAATAAAGCAAAAAACAGTCAATACCAAACCTTCGCTATAGAGGAAAAGATTACTGAAAAATTCATCGGTGTTTTTGGCATTGTTCAAGGTAGGAAAAAACAGCAAAAGGCTGAGATTTGGTATAAATTTCATCCTAAATATTGGGGAAACGGTTTAGCAACTGAGGCAGTTAATTGTGTTCTTGATTATTGTTTCGACGAACTAAAACTTCATCGAGTGGAAGCCGGTTGTGCTATTGACAATATCGGCTCTGTGCGAGTTCTTGAAAAAGTTGGAATGAAACATGAA
>JAHEMP010000001.1 GCA_024643585.1 Crocinitomicaceae bacterium
ACGGTGGAACAGGAAGTGTTGCTTTAACTTCTGGTGGTGGAACAGGTACATTGACCTACTCAGGTGATGCAACAACAGCTCTTACTGCAGGAACTTACACCTACACAGTAACAGATGCTAATGGTTGCTTCGCTATAGCTAGCGTTGTAATAATAGAGCCATTGCAATTCCATGTGTACACAAATACTACCAATGTATCTTGTAATGGAGGTTCTAACGGAACAGCTACGACAATAGTATCTGGTGGAACAGGACCAAACACATACTCATGGAGCAGTGGTCAAACGACTGCAACAATAACAGGTTTAAGTGCTGGGTTCTATGTCGTAACTGCAACTGATGCCAATGGATGCGTAGCTATTGCAGGAGCAGTTATCGGACAACCAAATGCTTTAGTTGCAACGGCAACGGCAGGAACGATAACTACTAACGGTGGAACAACTACAGTAACAGTGAGTGCGACAGGTGGTACAGCTCCATACACTGGAACTGGTCAATTCACAAATGTGTCAGCAGGAACTTACAGTTACACTGTAACAGATGCTCACGGATGCAGCTCGATTGCAAATATTACAATCTCGCAGCCACCATTATTTGTAGCGCTTGATGTAACAGCATTCATTGAAGGATACTATATTCAAGGGTCCAACCCACCTGCGATGAGACCGGCTTGTTACAACAACGAAGCAATGAGTTTCACAGGTGGAAGTACGTTCACAACAAATTGTGTTGACTCAGTTACAGTTGAATTGGTGAATGCTCAATACGTAACGCTACATTCAGCGACTGGAATATTACAAACAAATGGTAATTTACACGTAACATTCAGTCCGACTGTTGCAGGTAATTCATACTACATAAGATTGATCCAGAAAAATTCATTATCACTTTGGAGTTCAAGTCTTGTGACCATGTCTGGAACAACTACATATAACTTCAGTACAAGTATGAGTAATGCTGCCAGCGACGGATTCAATGCGCCAATGGCAACTCTAGCTCCTGGATTGTATGGCCTCTATTCTGGTGATATCAACAAAGATGGATTTATCGATGCAATAGATTACTCGAATTTCACTTCGGATGTATCGAACTGCTCGAATAACTTCGCAACCTTCTTACCTTCGGATATGAATGGAGATGGCTTTGTGGATGCGTTTGATTACCCATGTTACAATACAAACTCAATAATGGGACTTTACGAACAGTACCCGTATTAAAATTCAAATATTAACTAAACAAAAAAGTGCTTCATAATTTTATGAAGCACTTTTTTTATTGAAAATAATTTAGGAAAGGGAATGAATAAAAGTCAAAAAATTATAAAAGAACCTGAAGCGCATCAAAAACAACCGACTCGTCCACAACCACATCAATTTCACCAGAACCTATTCCGCTCAATAGTGTAAATCGAAATTTATTATCTTTTCTTTTTTTGTCCTGACGCATTAGTAGTGGTAATTTGGAAATGAAGTCTTCGTCAAATTTTCTCAGTTCAAACGTTTTAGTTATTGATTTTTCTATTCTTTCGAATTCTTCTGAAGTTAACCTATTAAGCAAACGTGAAATTTTGGCCTCTACCAAAATTCCATGCGCCACGGCCAATCCGTGATCCATTGAATGTTCACTATTCAACAATACTCCTTCAATAGCATGACCAATGGTATGACCAAAATTCAAAAGTTTCCGTCTGCCAGACTCTTTTGGATCTGATTCAACTATTTCATGTTTTATCATAAGAGATTTCTCCACCCAATCCAAAGGAATGATTGAATCTTTAACATCAAAATTTTCTAATGCGGTGTAATGATCAGCATCTGCAACTAAAGCATGTTTTAACATTTCTGCCCAACCATTTATTATTTCTCGTTGAGGTAAAGTATTTAAAAAATCAATGTCTATATAAACTTTTTTTGGAAAGGAAAATACGCCTAGATGATTTTTATAAGGCCCCATATCAATTCCTGTTTTTCCACCAATCGATGCATCTACCATCGCCAACAAAGAAGTCGGGATATAAATACAATTCATTCCTCTTTTATAGAGGGAAGAGATAAAACCTCCCATATCACAAATCATTCCTCCTCCCAAGCAAATAAATAAATCACTTCGGGTGAATTCATATTCAGTCAAACTTTCCCAAACTGAAAAACAAATCTCCATGGTTTTGTTTTCTTCGCCACTTGGAATTTCAATAATTTCGGCGTTTTCCAATCCATCAATAAAATTTATTAATAGCGGCAAACAATACTCCATCGTATTGCTATCGACAAATATTACCTTTTTACATTCAGCATAATGATTGTTCAACCAATTGCTCAATCCAGTTTGAGTTAGATTTCCTATTATTACTTCAGATTGAAGATTAAAAAACGAAGACATGCGAAAAAGATTTTATTACAAAAGTAACAAAGCATTGCTTAGATGATTAAGTTAAGAAAAAACAGATTAATTTTGAGACATGATTTCTTTTAACAACACGGAGATTGCTTTTAAAAGCAAAAGCGACAAAGATTTGAAACGTGCTTTTCGTCTTTTTAAAATAGTGGGAATACCTTTCTTGGTGAAAATAGGTAAACCAATAACCAATATTGCAATTCAATTAAAACTGCCTATTCAAGGCATAATCAAAAGAACAATTTTCAAACAGTTCTGTGGTGGAGAAACAATACCTGACTGTCAGGAAAAAATTGACGAACTTGCAAATTCTGGAATTGGCACAATACTCGATTATTCCGTAGAAGGAAAAGTAAAAGAAGAGGACTTTGATGCTACGACAGAAGAAATTATAGCAGCACTGGACAAAGGGTTCAACAACCCTAAAATTCCTTTTGGCGTTTTTAAAGTAACAGGTATCTGTCGTTTTGACTTGCTGGAAAAGATAAATTCTACTACTGAAAAATTGAACGATAAGGAAAAAGCAGAATACCAACGATTACTTCAACGTATTGAAAAAATTTCTTCAAGAGCAAATGAAAGGAAAACACCTGTATTTATTGACGCAGAAGAATCTTGGATACAAGATGGAATTGATAGGATAGCCTACGAAATGATGGCGAAATACAATAAGGAAGAAGCCTATATTTATAACACTATTCAAATTTATCGTCACGATCGTTTGGAACATTTGAAAAAGCAAACTTCCATTGCTAAAGATAATGGTTATAAATTGGGTATCAAACTGGTGCGAGGAGCCTACATGGAAAAAGAAAGAGCTAGATCACTGGAAAAGTCTTACCCTTCCCCTATTCAAAAAGACAAAGCCTCCACTGACAATGATTTTAATTTAGCATTAGTATGGTTAGTGGAAAATATTGATGACATTTCATTCTGTGCAGGTTCCCACAATGAGGACAGCAATATTCTTTTAACAACCTTAATGCAAGAAAAGGGAATTGAATCAACCGACAAACGAATTCATTTTGCTCAATTACTAGGAATGTCTGATCACATTTCTTATAATTTAGCTTACAATAATTATAATGTCGCAAAATATGTTCCGTACGGACCAGTTAATGAGGTGCTTCCATATCTATTGCGTCGTGCAGATGAAAATACGTCTGTAGCCGGTCAAACTAGCAGAGAATTATCGCTTATCATTCAGGAAACGAAACGAAGAAAAGCTCAAGATTAATGGAATTTAACCGTACAACCTCAAACTGGAAATACCAATTCTATTGGTCCTATCTTTTTGCTATTGTATCATTATTTCTATTTTTAGCGATACAGTTTGTATCCGATTGGGACGAAATTACCCCTGAAACATATGCAAAATATGGCGCTCCATATGCAAAAGACATTTTTGATGGCGCCGTTTGGGGTATAGTAAGTAACTCTTTCGTTCACAATCAATTATGGCATTTACTCCTAAGTCTTGGCACATTTCTGATACTAGGAATAATATTTGAAAGAAGGAATAAAACAACTTTCTTCCTTCTTTTTGTTCTCATCAGTTCATTCGTTACCTCGTCGCTACAATTGGCCATGACAGGTGATCCTGGAATAGGGCTAAATGGAGTTAATTTTGCGCTTTTCACCTATTTGCTAATTAGAATTAAACCGGAGGCAAGGTTCAAAAAAATAAAAATTGTAATATGGATTGGAACCATAACTGCTTTGGTAATTTCTATTTTAAACATTTATTACGATTGGTATAATTTCGGAACATCGACAATTTTTTCAGGTTTCGTTTTTGGATTGGTAGCAGGACTATCTCAGGATAGGAAAAAATTTTTTTATTCCTTGCAAGGCGCAATCTTATGCATCTGCTTCATAACTCTTTTTTACAATCCATATTCTTCTGAATGGAATACCGTTCAAGGTTCGAAAGCTTTTGAAAAAGGGGAAATTGATAGAGCCGAGGTATATTATTTAAAAGCTTTGGAATTATATCCTAATAATTTTGCAGCAAAGAAAAACCTGGTTCTTATTGAAATTGAACGTCTGGAAGACCGTGCATTTTACGCACATTCACACGAAGATTACAACACCGCCAGATTACTGTATATTAAAATATTGAATTTAGACAAATACAATAATTGGGCGAAGAAGAATTTGAATGGTTTGCCCTAAAAAAGTTTCTTTCTCTATTTAAATTTTAACTTTGTCTAAAGTTGATAATACTATGAAACGTATACTAACAAGCGAAGAAATCGATTATAAATTGGTGAGACTAGCTCATCAAATTATTGAATTTACATACGATGTACCGATTTGTTATATCGGTGGAATTACAGGTAATGGTTTCACAATGGCAAAGGCCTTGAAAAAAATAATTTTAGAAAATTCCAGTCAAAATATCGAACTTTTTGAGATTACTGTCAATAAAGATCATCCTTGGGATGAAGAGGTAAAATTGTCCATTCCAGATGAGAAATTAAAAAATGGAACCATCCTAATAGTGGATGACGTATTAAATTCAGGGAAAACAATGCAATATGCCCTTGTGAAATTTTTGCAACAGCCAACAGCAGCTATAAAAACGGTAGCTATGGTCGATCGTGAACACCGACGATATCCAATAAAAGCTGATTTCGTTGGACTTCGACTCTCTACCACATTGAGCGAGAGAGTTGAAATTAAATTGGTTAAAGACAAATATGAAGCATACCTTGCTTAAATTATGGAAAGAATCACAGAATCAAGCTCGAATTACGATGGATTAGAAACAATGTCGACTCGAGAACTTCTATCAAATATCAATGGTGAAGATCAAAAAGTCGCTATCGCAGTTCAAAAAATTCTTCCTCAGATAGAAAATTTCATAGATAGTTGCTTACCTAAAATGCAAAACGGAGGTCGACTATTTTATATGGGAGCTGGCACTAGTGGAAGATTAGGTGTTGTAGACGCCAGTGAATGTCCTCCCACATTTGGAGTCTCTGAAAATGTTGTTGTTGGAATTATTGCTGGCGGTGATAAAGCCATCCGCAAGGCGGTAGAATTTGCAGAAGATGATGAAAATCAAGGCTGGAAAGATCTGGAAAATTACAAAATATCGAAATTAGACACCGTTCTTGGTATTGCAGCATCAGGTACAACACCATACGTAATGGGTGCTCTGAGAAAATGTAAAGAAAATGAAATTGTAACTGGTGGTTTGACATGTAACCCCGGCAGTCCTCTTGGGACGGAACCAGATTTCCCAATGGTACCAATTGTTGGACCTGAATTCGTAACTGGAAGTACCAGAATGAAATCTGGAACAGCTCAAAAATTGGTGTTAAATATGATTTCTACTAGCCTTATGATAAAATTAGGGCATGTCAAAGGGAATAAAATGGTTGATATGCAATTAAGCAATAATAAATTGGTTGAACGAGGAGCAAAAATGATTCAATCAACTCTGAAATGTACTTATGAAGAAGCGAAAGAATTATTGATAAGACACGGTTCCGTTCGTAAAGCTGTAGAAGCAAAAAATTAATCCTCCTCCTCTATCCAGCCAAAATATTTGACGTTCGTTAAATTAGCAGCATTCACGACCGGACTTTGCTCAGAAATAGGCGGAGTATACATTAGTGCATATTTCCATTTCCCCTCTTGCGCTAAAACTTTGTAAACGGTCCCACTAGGATAATGAATAATTTCATTTGTTTTGATGAACATGAGGGCTTTGTCCATTATTTTACCTTTGGACCAATAAAGCATAGTCGTTTTTTTTAATTCTTTGTAATTCAAAGGAAATCTACTTTTTGATGGGAAAAACTGACCTTGCATATCCCTGTCTCTTGCCAAAAAATATTTTTTTAACTGATAAATTTTGTTTTTCAGGAAACGCAATCTCGTAATGGCGTGAGTAGATTGTGAACAACAAGGATACCTATGATGGTACAAAAGAATTTCTTGCGTTCTAGGATGGATTTTGTAAGCCAAAAGGTGTCCGTCATCCCAAAACATCTCTTTCCATACGGATCCGTAGTTTGCATAAACCGAAAACATCTCTTTTTCGTCGTTAGCGTATGGCTGCCCGCTAAACAGTAATTCTGGATTGCCATCTTGGTTCATATCAACCAAATGCCATTTGTCTTTAAAAAGGCTCCAATACTTTGGAAATTCAAACGAAAGATTTAATGATTTGGTCCAATCATGTGACAATTTGTCTTTATCAAACAACCATTCGACAGCGTTTTTTAGCTCATTCGGCTTGTCAATAAATATTGAATCGAAATCCGTTCTTGGTGCATTAATGAACAAGCCCGCCTCTACTCTCGGCATAATTACAATTGCACCGTTTGATATTAGTGGCAAAAATGTTAGAAGAAGAACTGCTATTTTTTTCATACACAAAAAAGGGGGATCACTCCCCCTTCTAATTAGTTTTAAATAATTATTCTTTGGAAGGCGCTTTTTCTTTACCTTTTCCTTTGTTTTTTTCAATAATAACGGTCAACTCCTCTGCATTTTCTTTGACATCCATTTTAATGGTATCTCCTTCTTTCAGATTTGATTTTATTATTTCTTCTGCCAATGGATCTTCAATGAATTTTTGAATAGCTCTTTTAAGAGGTCGAGCTCCAAATTTTTCGTCATATCCTTTGTCAACGATAAAATCTTTTGCTTTTTCCGTTAATTCAATATTATATCCAAGATTATTAATACGTCCGTACAATTTTTCTAATTCTAAATCAATGATTTTATGAATGCTTTCTCTAGCAAGAGATTTGAACATTATCATATCATCCATTCGGTTCAAAAACTCTGGTGAAAATGCTTTTCGGAGCGCATTTTGAACGACTGCCAACGTATTTTCATCTTTTTGTTCCGTTTGACTTTTGGTGCCAAAACCTACCCCAGTGCCAAAATCCGCAAGTTGACGTGCACCAATGTTTGATGTCATTATCAAAATCGTATTCTTAAAATCAATTTTTCTACCCAAACCATCAGTCATATGACCTTCGTCTAAAACTTGCAGCAATAAGTTAAACACGTCTGGATGCGCCTTTTCAATTTCATCCAAAAGAATGATTGAATATGGTTTGCGACGAACTTTCTCCGTTAACTGCCCACCTTCTTCGTACCCAACATATCCTGGAGGTGCTCCAACTAATCTAGAAATAGAGAATTTTTCCATGTATTCAGACATATCAATGCGAATCAATGAATCTTCTGAATCAAATAAATATTTTGCTAAAACTTTTGCTAATTGAGTTTTACCTACACCTGTTGGCCCAAGAAAGAAAAATGATCCAATTGGTTTGTTCGGGTCTTTCAACCCAGCTCGGTTCCGCTGAATTGCTTTTACCACCTTAGAAACTGCTTCTTCTTGACCGATTACTTTACCACTCAGCTCTTCTGCCATGTTCACCAATTTACCACTTTCAGATTGTGATATACGCGTAACAGGAATCCCGCACATCATAGAAACCACTTCGGCAACATTGTGCTCCGTTACAGTTACTCTATGTTCCTTAGAATCCTCTTCCCACTTCAATTTAGCGGCATCCAATTGATCTTGCAACTGACGTTCGTTGTCCCGCAACTCAGCTGCCTTCTCATATTGTTGAGACTTGATTACTTCATTTTTTTGATCCTTTAACGCTTCAATTTTGCCTTCGATATCTATAATATCCTTAGGAACATTGATGTTTGTAAGGTGAACTCTCGATCCTACTTCATCCAATGCATCAATCGCTTTGTCAGGTAAATGTCTGTCGGTAATATATCTTTCCGTCAATTTTACACAAGCCGCGATTGCTTCATCGGTATATGTTACGCTATGATGTTCTTCGTATCGATCTTTGATGTTATTTAAAATTTGTATCGTTTCTTCTTCAGATGTAGGCTCGATGATGACCTTTTGAAATCTTCTTTCTAAAGCACCATCTTTTTCAATGTGTTGGCGATATTCATCCAAAGTTGTAGCTCCAATTGCTTGCAGTTCACCTCTCGCCAAGGCAGGTTTAAACATATTTGAGGCATCCAAAGAACCAGAAGCACCTCCAGCACCTATAATCGTGTGTATCTCGTCTATAAACAAAATAATGTCAGAGTTTTTCTCTAATTCTTGCATTACAGCTTTCATACGTTCTTCAAACTGACCACGGTATTTCGTTCCTGCAACGAGGGACGCCAAATCAAGTGAAACAATTCTCTTATTAAAAAGAACGCGAGAAACTTTTCTTTGAACGATTCTCAAAGCCAAACCTTCAGCAATGGCACTTTTACCAACGCCAGGCTCACCTATAAGTATTGGATTGTTCTTTTTTCGTCTCGAAAGAATTTGACTCACACGTTCGATTTCCTTTTCACGACCAACAATTGGATCCAACTTTCCTGCCTCAGCCATTTTTGTTAAATCTCTTCCAAAATTATCCAAAACAGGCGTTTTCGACTTTGGGTCTGTAGGTTTTCGTTGAGCAGAAAATGAATCACCTTCCTCCTCTTGTCCACCAGTCGGAAATTCTGATCGTGGAGATTTTGTGTCGTCCATTATAGCTTCCAACTCATCTTTTGCATTTTCGTATATCACACCATATTTGTTTAACACTCGACAAGCGGCACTATCTTCCTCTTTCAAGATAGACAAAAGCAAATGCTCCGTTCCAATCATTGGACTCTTAAATAATTTTGCTTCGAGATATGTAATTTTAAGTACTTTTTCCGCTTGTTTGACCAAAGGGATATTAGTCAAATTTGCATTTTTAATTGACGCTGATCTTGTCAACCCCATTTCTACTTCGCTTCGAATTTGTTTTAAATCCAAATGAAACTCCAATAGTATTTTGATGGCCTTACCATCTCCTTCGCGAATCATTCCGAGCAGAAGATGCTCGACACCAATAAAATCGTTCCCAAGTCTCAAAGCCTCTTCTCGACTAAAACTGATTACGTCTTTAACGCGTGGTGAAAATTTTGCTTCCATAATATTTATTGACTGAGGACTAAATAACGACTTTTTGGTCGATGTACAAATATATAACGTTTAAAATGTTAATAAGTGCATCAAAAAGCCAATTTTCCACAGATTTTTGTTAGTAAATACCAAATTTCGTGCAAGTCTTACTACGTAGAAAATGAGTAATTTCGATGCTTGCTAAAATCAACACAAATTCTGTGCAAAAAAGTATAAAGTGACAACATGGCAGACGGAGAAAGAATAATACAAATTAATATTGAGGATGAAATGAAATCAGCTTACATCGATTATTCGATGTCAGTTATCGTTTCAAGAGCACTTCCAGATGTGCGAGATGGTTTCAAACCAGTACACAGACGTGTATTGTATGGAATGCACGACTTGGGGTTGGCTTCTAACAGAGCACACAAAAAATCGGCAAGAATCGTTGGTGAGGTACTAGGAAAATATCACCCACACGGCGACAGTTCAGTATACGACACTATGGTACGTATGGCTCAACCTTGGTCATTACGCTATCCGCTAGTGGATGGACAAGGTAACTTCGGTTCCGTAGACGGAGATAGCCCCGCAGCAATGCGTTATACCGAGGCGCGATTACGGAAGATTGCGGAAGAAATGCTTGACGATTTAGACAAAGAGACGGTCGACTTTAGACCCAACTTTGACGAAAGTTTGACAGAGCCTTCTGTACTTCCTTCAAAAATTCCAAATTTGTTGATGAACGGTGCTAGTGGAATAGCCGTAGGTATGGCCACAAATATGGCGCCTCACAACCTTTCAGAATGTGTTGATGGAATTCATGCTTATATTGACAACCCTGAAATAGATCCAGAAGAGTTAATCAAATTTGTTAAGGCACCAGATTTCCCAACGGGAGGTATCATATATGGTTACGAAGGTGTTAAAGACGCCTTGCTTACAGGTCGCGGACGAATTGTAATGCGAGCCAAAGCCGAAATAGAAGAAGACAAAGGCAGAGAACAAATAATCGTTACTGAAATTCCTTACCAAGTAAATAAATCAGATTTAATAAAAAAATCTGCTGACCTGGTGAACGACAAAAAAATTGAAGGAATATCTGATATTCGCGATGAGTCAGATAGAAACGGAATGCGCATCGTTTATGAATTGAAACGTGATGCTATTCCAAATGTCGTTTTAAACAAGTTGTACAAATTCACAGCATTACAGACATCCTTCTCGGTTAACAATATTTGTTTGGTTGATGGTCGTCCTGAGCTTTTGAATTTAAAGCAATTAATACATTATTTCGTTGAGTTCAGACACGAGGTTATCGTTCGTCGTACAACCTATCAATTGCGAAAAGCTGAAGAAAGAGCGCATATATTAGAAGGTCTTATTATTGCTTCAGACAATATAGATGAAGTAATAGCGATTATTCGTTCATCGAAAAGTCCAGACGAGGCGCGTGAGCGATTGATGGAAAGATTTGCATTGTCTGATATTCAATCAAGAGCAATAGTTGAAATGCGTTTACGCCAACTTACTGGCCTTGAGCAAGATAAATTGCGATCTGAATACGATGAGTTGACCAAACTAATTGCAGACTTAAAAGACATTCTTTCGAATGAGGAAAGAAGAATGCAAATTATAAAGGATGAGCTT
This sequence comes from Crocinitomicaceae bacterium, assembly GCA_024643585.1. GTDB lineage: Bacteria > Bacteroidota > Bacteroidia > Flavobacteriales_D > Crocinitomicaceae > UBA2040. Next base: position 10,985 of record JAHEMP010000001.1, read on the forward strand.
ACTGAGATAAAAGAAAAATACGGTGATGAACGTCGCTCAAGAATCGAATATTCTGCAAGCGAAATGCGAATTGAAGATTTGATTGCGGATGACGAAGTGGTAATTACCATATCGCATGCTGGATACATCAAACGCACCAGTTTGTCCGAATACAAAGTTCAAAATCGTGGTGGTATGGGATCGAAAGGTTCCACCACACGCGACAAAGACTTCTTAGAGCATCTATTTGTTGCAACCAATCATAACTATCTTTTGATTTTCACAGAAAAAGGTAGATGTTTCTGGATGCGAATTTTCGAAATTCCTGAAGGCAATAAAATTGCAAAAGGCAGAGCAATTCAAAATCTAATCAATATTGAACAAGACGATAAAGTGAAAGCTTATGTCAAAGTTCAAGATTTGACCGATAAGGAGTATGTTGACAATAACTTTATCATTATGGCTACCAAAAATGGAGTCATCAAGAAAACAAGTTTAGCAGCATATTCTCGACCAAGAATAAATGGAATAAACGCCATTACTGTTCGTGAAGGAGATGAATTATTAGAAGCTAAATTAACCAATGGGTCAAATGAAATCGTTTTGGCAACTTCTTCTGGAAGAGCAATCCGATTCAATGAAGAAAAGGTTAGACCGATGGGAAGAAATGCGTCTGGTGTGCGAGGTGTCACCTTGAAAGATGATCAAGACGCCGTTATAGGTATGCTATGCGTAGAAGATGTATTCTCTACTGTCTTAGTCGTTTCTGAAAATGGTTACGGGAAACGTACGTATTTGAACGACCCAGAGGACAAAGAGCCTGTTTACCGAATAACGAATCGTGGAGGTAAAGGGGTTAAAACATTGAACATTACAGATAAAACTGGTCCATTGTTGTCTATCAAAAATGTTGAGGATGATGAAGATTTAATGATCATCACCAAAGCAGGAATTACAATTCGTATGCACATTGACACAATTCGAACAATGGGTCGCTCTGCTCAAGGCGTGCGATTGATTAACCTAAAAGGTAGCGCATCTATAGCGGCTATTGCTCGTGTTCCGAGAAGTGAAGAAGAGGAAGAAGTTTACGATGAGGATGGAAATCTAATTGAAAATACTACTGATTCTGACGAAAATTCTGACGAAAAAACAAATGGCACGAATATTGAAAACGATACAGATGTGGAATAATTAATATTTTTGCATCAGTATTAAAATGAAAAAAAGAAAAATGAAAAATTCAATACTTGTTGGGACCTTATTATTAAGTACCCTTTCATTCGGACAAAAGAAAAATGAAACTTCTGCTGCGGTAGAATTTAAAAATAAATTTGCGCCTGCTTTTCAATCCCAAGATTTCGAAACAGCTAAAAAATCAATTTTGAGTGCAAAAGAATTTATCGATCTTGCAGCCGAACATCCGGATACGAAAGAATCATCAAAGACTCAATATTACAAAGGTGAAATTTATTTAGGAGTTTTAAGTTTAGCTGTTGCTTCTGGCGATGCTTATTTAACTGAATTGGCAACACCTGAATTCAAGCAAGAGGGTGTTGATGCATTTAAAAAATCGTACAATACAGATAAAAAATATCAATCAGATGTTGCTGACGCTGTCTATAGAGCACGTGTACTTTTTGACAAAAGCGCAAATACAGCATACACGGCAGGTGATTTCGCTAGCGCCGCGAATTCTTACGAATGGCAAGCTAAATTTAGCGATGCAACTAATGAGTTGGATAGTAACGCAGTATTTTATTCCTCCGTATGTTACGAAAAAGCTGAGGACTACCCCAATGCAGCTAAAGGTTATTTGACCTTAGCAAAAGCAGGTTATAAAGGAGCTGTATCCTACAATTTAGCTTCTGGTGCATTTCGAAAAGCCGGAGACATCGAGAAAGCGAAAAGCATCATTGCTGAAGGACGTAAATTGTATCCAAACGACAGAGATCTTTTGTTGGAACTTGTAAACATTAACATTGACGCAAACAATCCAGCTGGCGCTGAGGCCGCACTAGCAGAAGCAATTGCCGCTGACCCAAACAACAAGCAATTGTTCTATACAATTGGAACCATTTACATTGAAATGAAGGAGAATGAAAAAGCGGAAAAATCTTTGAACAGAGCTTTAGAAATTGATCCTGATTACGTGGACGCACTTTATCAATTAGGTGCTCATTTAGTTTCTTGGGCCGGCGATATGAAAACTGAGGCAAACAGTTTGAAGCTTGGAGATTACAAATACGATGTTTTATTGGCACAAAGTAATGAAGCCTACAAAAGAGCTGTAGCTCCCTTGGAAAAATATATCGCAAAATTTCCAAAGGACAAGGCCGTACTAAACATCTTATTCCAATTGCACCGAAGTCTTGGAAATACCGAGAAAGCGATGGAATACAAAGCACGATACGAAGCAGCCGAATAATATTCAAAATATCCTTGAAAAGAGACTTCAATTTGGAGTCTCTTTTTTTTGTTCATAATTTCAAAATTGGTTTGCAAATTCAAATCAATCTACGTATCTTTGCACCCTCAAAATGAGCTCCTTGTACGCTCTTTTTATTTACACTTTCAATTGGCAAGGCAATTGGGATACAAATTAAGAAAGCCAAAATGGCAAAAAACACACAAACGCAGGGAACTGCAGATTTCGATTGGGACGCGTTAGACCTAGATGGTTACACGAAAATCGAACGTTCAGAATACTCTGACAAGTACGAAGAAACATTAACTTCAATCGTTGAGAGAGAAGTATTGGAAGGTACCGTAGTAGCTTTGAACAAAAAAGAAGCAGTAATCAACATCGGATACAAATCTGAGGGTGTTATTCCTGCCAACGAATTCCGTTACAATCCAGACTTAAAAGTTGGAGATGCTGTTGACATTTATGTTGAATGTCAAGAAGATAAAAACGGACAATTGATTATTTCTCACAAAACAGCAAGAATGCACAAAGCGTGGATTCATGTAAACAATGTTTTGAAAACAGGAGAAATCATTACTGGTTTTGTTAAATGTCGTACGAAAGGAGGTTTGATCGTTGATGTATTTGGTTTAGAAGCATTCTTGCCAGGTTCTCAAATTGATGTTAAACCTATTCGTGACTATGATATCTATGTTGGTAAAAACATGGAGTTCAAAGTTGTTAAGATCAACCAAGAGTTCAGAAACGTAGTTGTTTCTCACAAAGCATTGATCGAGGCAGAATTGGAAGAACAAAAGAAAACAATTATTGCTGGTCTAGAAAAAGGTCAAGTTTTGGAAGGTATCGTGAAAAACGTTACTTCTTACGGTGTATTCATCGACTTGGGTGGTGTAGACGGCTTGATTCACATCACAGATTTATCATGGGGACGTGTTAATCACCCAGAAGAAATCGTTGAATTGGATCAAAAATTGAATGTTGTAATCTTAGACTTCGATGATGATAAAAAACGTATCGCACTTGGTTTAAAACAATTGCAACCACATCCATGGGATGCTTTAGACGGCGGCTTGAACGTTGGTGACAAAGTTTCTGGTAAAGTAGTGGTTATGGCTGATTACGGTGCATTCGTTGAAATCGCTCCAGGCGTAGAAGGATTGATTCACGTTTCAGAAATGAGCTGGTCTCAACACTTGCGTTCTGCTCAAGATTTCATAAATGTTGGTGATTCAGTTGAAGCTGTTATCTTAACTTTGGATAGAGAAGAAAGAAAAATGTCTTTGGGTATCAAACAATTGATGCCAGATCCATGGGAAGGTATCGAAGCGAAATACTCTGTAAATTCTCGCCACAATGCAAAAGTTCGCAATTTCACTAATTTCGGTGTATTCGTTGAACTTGAAGAAGGTGTTGACGGATTAATCCATATTTCTGACCTTTCTTGGCAGAAAAAAATCAAACATCCATCAGAATTCTGCAAAGTAGGAGACGATATGGAAGTTGTGGTTTTGGAAATCGATAGAGAAAACAGAAGAATTTCTTTGGGTCATAAACAATTAGAGGAAAATCCATGGGAAGTGTTTGCAACCATCTTCGGAGAAGGTTCAGTACACCAAGGAACAATAATTGAAAACAAAGATAAATCTGGTATCGTAGCTTTGCCTTACGGTGTTGAGGGTATTTGCCCAGCTAAACACTTGAGAAAAGAAGATGGAACGAATGCTAAAATTGAAGAAACTTTAGATTTCAAAGTTATTGAATTCAATAAAGATTCTAAGAAAATAGTCGTTTCTCATACACGTACTTTCGAAGAAGGAGAAGATCGTCCAACAGCGAAAGCAGGAGGTTCTAAAAAATCTGCTGGCGGAAGTAGTTCTTCTAACGCAGTGAATACTTTGAATAGCAGCAATGAAAAATCTACTTTAGGAGATTTGGATGCGTTGTCTGATTTGAAAAAGAAAATGGAAGGCGGAAAATAAATTCCACTAACTATAGATATGAAAATGCCTTTGTCCTTTCGGACGGAGGCATTTTTTTTGGTTTGCACCTTGTAAAAAAGAAGAAATGAAAAATATTTAATCAACAGAATTTCATTCTTGAACAACAACCAAAATCTTCCTTATTTAACCAAATTTGCATAACTCATTTATTTTCACTATATTCTGACTATGATAAGTACAGAAAAATTAGAAAACAAAGCATTTTTAGAAAAATCAATTCAACATTTAGAAACCAAAGGGTATGAAAACATTAAAGCAGATACCGAAGGTTATGAAACTCCAAAAACATACGTAAGAAAAGGAAGCAACAGCAAAATAACGCCAGACATTGTCGCTGAAAAGAATGGACGTAGACATTTTTTCGATATCAGTTTAAAATCCAGTAATGAAACACTTTTAAAATCGAAATGGCTTTTTCTAGAAACACTTAGCAAAATAAAATCCGGTAGTTTTAGATTGATAACTACACATGGACATTATAAATTCACAGACAACATGTTAAGTGATATTCATTTGGAGAATAAAACTCCAATTAAAATATAAAGTAAGCTCTCTGAAATTAAAATCTATAAAAAAAGCCCCTCAAATTGAAGGGCTTTTTTTTATTTTCGAATTTATTTTCTCATCTCCGCATGCATTAAGAGAGCATCTGAATTTTGATAGCCTACAACGGTTTTTATCAATTTCCCTTCCGCATTTATGAAAATCATAGTCGGATAGGCACGAATGCCATATGCGCGACTTACGAATGGCCCATCCTCATCCTTTTCTGCATCAATCTTTAAATTGATGAATTTATCGTTGTATACCTTTCCTACATTTTCGTCCATAAAAGGACCTTTTGCCATCATTTTACATGGACCACACCATGCAGTATAAACATCAATAAAAATTAACTTTTTCGTTTCTTTTGCCAATTTCTTTGCCTCATCCAAACTCATATGTTTGAAATTGATACCCGAAACTTCAGTGTTTTTTACTACTGTATCCCCTATTTTAAAATTGGTAAATGCAAAACTCACAAATGTAATAGCGAACAAAACCGAACCTATGATGACTTTTTTCATATCAAATAATTATTTTTCGAATGTATGATTTTTCCAGACAAATGCCAATTCAAATGAAAAACCTTAACTTTATTTCGCTTTAAAACAATTTTCATACCAAATGTTTCAACTCTCTTATTCCTCAGATTATCTTTCAGCTCAATCTTTGGAATCCGTTTTAAATTGCCTTCAAAACGATATGGAAATTGAATTGCAAACCTCTGGATCGACTGGAAAGCCCAAACGAATTAACTACCCTATTTCACTTTTAAAGAATTCTGCCAATAAGACAAATGCTTTTTTTGATTTAACATCTCAATCGAACGCTTTACTTTGCATGAATTCTGAGACGATAGCCGGCAAAATGATGGTCGTTCGAGCTCACCAAGGAAACTACTCTTTGCTAGCCATTAATCCTTCAGCTCGCCCGCTCGCATCCATTCATTCCAATGTTGACTTTGTTGCCATGGTTCCATTGCAATTGAAGGAATCCCTTATACATGATTTTCAAAAATTAAAAGAAATACGAATCATTTTGATTGGTGGTGGACCTATCTCAAATGACTTAGAAAAGTTATTAATCGAAAAAGAAATTACCGTATACCATAGTTTTGGGATGACCGAAACGCTATCCCATATTGCATTGAGAAAGGTTGGGTTTGAAAATGAAATCTTTTTTCATGCATTACCAGGTATTCATTTTTCTACTGAGAATGACCAATTAATTATCCACGCCCCAGATTTAGGAATTTTAAACCTTGAAACCAATGATTTAGTTGAATTGAAAAACAGCACTTCTTTCCGATGGTTGGGGCGTAAAGACTTTGTTATAAATTCCGGCGGTTATAAAATACATCCTGAACTTTTGGAAAACACATGGTCAGAAGTTCTGTCCATTCCATATTTCATTTCGAGAGAACCGAGTGAAAAATGGGGCGAAAAGGTGGTCATGTACCTTGAAAGTGAGGCTTGGCCAGAAATAGATAAAGAGCAGTTGCTTTTGTATTTCAAACCGTATGAGTTACCAAAAAAATACTATCTCTGCAAAAAGTTTATTTATACCCCTAGCGGAAAAATAAACAGATCGCAAAGTGAACTAATAAATCATATTGATTGCCGTGAAGAGACACTTTGACAATCTCGGTCTACCCATGACTGCAACAAAAGTTGAAGTCAAACGATCGTACCGAAAACTTGCAATGAAGTTGCACCCGGATAAAAATCCACATCCGAATGCCGCTAGTGTTTTCGCAGAGCTTCAAGTTTCCTACGATTCAATAATGGATTACTTGAATAGCGGTAAAACAGCAACAATAAAAACAAATGACTATCAAAACCCTGAAAAAACGCGCGAGGATCGCATAAAGGAGGCCAAAAAACGATATTACGAACAAAAACTAAGGGAAAAACAATCAAACGATAGATATTTCAATAAACTAACCAAGGGGATAAGATGGAAAGTTTTTAAAACTGGGGGAATCGTCTGCGGTTTATTCGCCTTTTTCTTACTCGCCGATCTTTTTTTGCCAAGCTTTAACGAAAAAGATCAATTTATAGGATGGTCTCCAAAACAAGTTGGAGGTACAACTACAAGCTTTCCACATCCGATATTTTTAGCTAATAACGGCAAAATCTACATCGAAAATGGATACTTTAATGATTTTCAGATGTATCCAACAGCGTTTGTTGTCAAATCAAGATTATTACATCTTCCCGTTACTATTATTCATCCAATTGAAGAGGAAATAAAAGCTTATAATCTAGATTGGTGTTTGAGTGCTGCATTACCGCTTGCGATTATAGTTTTTGCTTTTCCAGTCCTATTATTCTTTTACAAAGAAAAAACACCAAGATTTGTATTTGCTTATTTTTTAAGTCAGTACATCATTTTTCCGCTTACTGCTATACTTCTATTGACAGACAATCGTTGGCTTCACATGATTACTTTTGGATTGGTTTAGCTCAACTTTTAAGAGCTCTATCCATATCTCGCTTATCGTCCTTGGCTTTTAAATCCTCCCGTTTATCATGGAGTTTTTTACCTTTTGCACAAGCGATATCAATTTTAGCCCAACCCTTTTCACTAATGAAAATTTTTAAAGGCACAATGGTATTCCCTTTGTCCTTCATCCATTTTTCGATTTTACCAATTTCCTTTTTGTTCAAAAGAAGTTTACGGTCTCCCCTTGGTTTATGATGGTAAAAAGACGAATTCTCGTAATCGTTAATAAACATATTGCGAATCCAAACTTCTCCTTTATCATATATACAATAAGCTTCTAGAATGCTCGCTTTATTGTTTCGAATACTTTTTATTTCCGTGCCAGAAAGGACCATTCCTGCTGTAAAAGTCTCTTCCAAGTGGTATTCAAAGCGTGCCCTCTTATTTTTTATGTTGACTTTGGATTTTTCCATATTAGTTGGCTAGAACCTCATTTTGTGAAGTTCCATATTTTTTGATGCCAAAGTAAAAACAAGATATGCAAGCCCCCATAAACAGATGACTTAAATCGTCTTTGTTTAAAAAGTGATGCAAATTAATCTTCAACCCAAATATGAAAGCGGAAGGCAATAAAACAATTACTCCAAGTACAATGTAATTTATGCCTTCATAGTTTTTTTGATGCAATTTGTAGGCCATGTATCCACAAAAAACAAGATAACTTATGGTTGTATCAACGGCCACAAAAAAGAATTTACCACTTATTACTGCAGCCGCTAAAAGAATAAAAGATTTTATCAATACCAATGATTTCATTTTTTTTTGTTGACTTGTATTTGGCCAAATTGATATCATTGCAAAGGAAGAAAAAATACCGGCAAAGATACCAAAACTCCAACTAGGAAACTTTCCAGGAATGCCCGTGTATTGAAAAAACAAATGCCCTAGTCCTCCAAAAAACGTTGATAAGCCCAGCATAAAATAAAAAACTCTCCAATAATCTTGGAATACTGATTCATTTCTTTTTAAAGTAAAAAAAGCGAAGAATGAGAAAGTTGCAAGCATCCAATTGGTTACTAGAGCAATAGGCTCTTGAAGATGTAAGCCAAATAATTCAAACTGTATAATTTCCATTCACTTCTAATTGGGAGTGCAAATATAGTGGATTGAAATCAGTTGAATTGTCAATAAATCAAAAAGTTCTTCTCGGAAACCATGATTTTACAACATTCGATTATTGAATATGATTAACTTTATGGCTATGAAAATTCCTTCAAAATATATCGATGAAGCAGTTGACCAGCTTTCTTCCTTACCTGGAATAGGAAAAAAAACTGCTCTTCGATTGGTCCTTCAATTGCTCAATCGTAGTGAAAGTGAAATTGAACGGTTTTCCAATGCTTTTGTAGAAATGAAAAAAGAAGTAAAAAAATGCAAATCATGTGGAAATATATCGGACTCAGAATTGTGTAGCATTTGTGAAAATCCTGGGCGTGACAATTCGCAAATATGCGTAGTTGAAGACATTAGAGATATCATGGCTTTGGAATCCACGAATTATTTCAAAGGGATTTATCATGTTTTGGGCGGAATTATTTCGCCAATGGACGGAGTCGGACCATCGGATTTAAACATTAATACTCTCTTGAACAAGTTAGAAAATGGGAAAGTGAAAGAAATTATTTTTGCCTTAAGTGCCAATATGGAAGGCGACACAACCAACTTTTATTTGTACAAAAAAATGGCTCCTTACAACATTGAAATCACCTGCTTGTCTCGGGGTGTAGCTATCGGAACCGAACTACAATATGCTGACGAATTAACCTTGGGAAGGTCTTTAATAAATCGGCAGCCTTTCAAACTGAATGAGTAATTTTTTCAATTTTGACATAAAATAGTTAAGTTAGCATCTATTAATTTTAAACTATAACTATGATTAAAGAATTCAAAGCATTCATCATGCGAGGGAATGTTGTCGATTTAGCAGTTGCTGTAGTAATTGGTGCCGCTTTCAGTGCAATTATTGGCTCATTGGTCGCCGATGTAATTACCCCTCTTATCTTAAAACCAGCTCTTCAAGCGGCTCAAGTGGACAAATTAGAAAACCTTTCTTGGAACGGCGTATTGTATGGAAAATTCATTGGAACAGTCATTAATTTTCTCGTTGTCGCCTTCTGTATCTTCATGATAATAAAAGGAATGAACAAATTTAAAAAGCCTGAGGCGGACGAAGCCCCTGCAGCTCCATCTGGACCAAGCCAAGAAGAACTCTTAGCTGAAATAAGAGATTTGTTGAAAAAATAATAAACTCAATTCTTATTATAAAAAGAGTCTCTTGGGACTCTTTTTTTTATTTGTACTTGTTCAAATCAAAAAAAAACGTAATTTCGTCAGCTATAGCACTCTGTGCTTGATTTTATTTACAATGAAAAACAATACGTCAACGATTAAATTATGACCAGCATTTTTGTTGCCAAATTAGATTTTGGTGTCGACAATCAACAACTTTCCTCACTTTTTGAAACATACGGAAAAGTTAATAAGGCTACTGTTGCCTTGGACAGGGAAACAGGAAAATCGAGAGGGTTTGGATTTGTGGAAATGCCTGATGATGGCGAAGCACAAGATGCTATTAAAAATCTAGATGGATATCAGATTAACGGTCGTCCAATTGCCGTTAAACAAGCTGAAGATCGCTCAAATAGTCGACCTCCAAGACCAACTGGCGATGCTCCAAGACGAGATACGAGACCCTCCGAAAACACCTCGTCAAGTCCAAGAGAATTTACTCGTCCGAGCAGCGATGACGCTCCAGCACCATTTATTCCTGAAATCAGCAAAGAAGTTCGCAAAAAAACACCAAAAACCCCTGCAATACGGGAAAACGAAGGCCCAAAAGTAAAGAAAATGGAAGCCTACCGTAAAAGTGGAAAGGACAATCTTTATCTTGACGATGACGATGACTTTGATGAAGAAATAGATTTGTTTGGAAGAAACGAGGACGAAGAATTGGATGAAGATTACAGCAAATACCTTGTAAATGCTTCAGACGATGAGGAAGATGATGATGAATATGAAGATTATGATGATGACGACGAAGATTATGACGATGAAGATTAATCGAATCTAAACGAAAAAGAAATATACAAAAGGACGAGTTTTTATTCGTCCTTTTTTAATGCCATAAAATCAACAAAAAAAGCATCGGACCTTTCGGGCCAATGCTTCTGTCAGAGTGGAGTCGGAGGGTTTCGAACCCTCGTCCAAACAATGTGCATTCTAGCTTTCTACATGCTTATTTCTTGATTAATTTTCGATTGTAAAAACGGACAAGAACACCCAATTATACAACTTAGATTCTGAGTTTCGGACTGACTTAGAATCATCGCTAGTCCTAGATCAAAAGTTTGAACTCTCATATACAAAAGTTAATGACCGGAACCTTTGCGAGAGTACTTGTCTTAGTTACTGAACTTCACTGAGATTAAGCAAATTAACATTCCGTTAATTAAGCTGCAAGTGCGTATGACGTGTTGTCAATTATAGTTTGAAGCAAGATATTTAAGAGCTTCACTTCAACGCTCTGCATGCTGACACTAAACTACCTCGATCGCTGTCAAATCCAATACGACCCCAATAATTTGGTAATGTAAAATTACGAAATATTGAATCACGAATTACGCTTTGCGGCGTTAATAATTCGTAATTCTTTAATCGAAATTGATTACTCTTTTACAATTTTTGCTAAGAAGTGATGACCTTCTTTGTCTGCATTAATAAAATACAACCCAGGAGCTAAATTCATTAAATTGACTTTGTAACCATTAGGTATTGACTCAATTGTTGCAGTTACAACTTGTCCGCGCAAATTAGTCAAGTAAATGTTTTCCATTTTTTCTATTTGCACACTTACAAAGTCCATCGTCGGATTCGGCGAAACAATCACTCCTTTAAAAAATTCATTGGATTCAATGCCGACTGAAGCAATTGTTGTGCAAGCAGAAGTGTCCGTACAACCATTCACGTTGTTTGTGATTTTTGCAGCGTAAATTCCATTGTTTAGAGGCACAAAAGATTGTAAAGTTGCCCCTGCAATAGGGGAAAATCCAGTTCCGCAATCTAACCATTGGTATGTTCCTCCTGAAAAATTAGCGGTCATTGTTGGATCCACGACTGTCAAACTAACGTCGACTGAATTTACTGTTAAATTTAAAGTCACAATTGAATCACAACCATTGGCAGCGCCACCGGCAATTGCAAAAGTCACTCCATTTGTATCCGAATAATACGATTGTCCATTAATCCAAGTGTATCCAGCGCACTCTGTTCTTGTATCGGTTCCAGTTGTCGCACTATTAACGACTAAGTGTAACTTTGCTATTGAATCACACCCATTAGCCGCTGCACCTACGAGCGTAAAAGTAGGGTTTACGGTACTAATTGTATAAGTTAATCCATTTATCCATGTGTATGGACCGCATGAGCTTTGGTTATCAATACCTTGCGGAACAGGTAAAATTGTTAAATTCAATACAACTAAGGAATCGCAACCCGTTGATGCAGCTCCAGGTAATACATGCGTGGCAGTGTTATTGCTTGCTGTATACGTGTTACCATCTAACCACGTGTAACCAGGACATTCAGACCTCGTATCAGTCCCTGTTGGGTATGGAATGATTGTTAAATCCAATGTAACAATCGAATCACAACCGTTGGCAGCACCTCCAGATATTGAATAAGTTGCAGAATTGTTATCAGCCGTATAAGTTATTCCATCCAACCAAACATAACCAGCACATTCTGTTCTTGTATCTGTACCATAGCTTAAGGCACATGTTGAAAAGTGGAAATCAGGCGTTCCATAGTGAAAATTGGCCACCACCCCAGTCGAATTGTTATTTGGTGTGCAACTGTTGCAAAAAACTGCAGTTGTGTAGGTTAAATTAGAATTAACTTGTGAACTTGATCCATAATAATATTGAGCACCTGCAGTTGCATCACAGTACAACATCAAGGAATAACTAATTCCTGCCAAAAGGGTAACAGGTGATGATATCGGCTCATACGTATAAATAGCAGCAGTATTGCTTGTACTAGCCTGCTGGTGAACAATTGTGTTCGTATTGTTATTCCAAATTGTCCAAGTATAGTTTCCTACGGCTAGTGGTATTCTTTTTCCCAATTCAGTCAGGTTTAAATTTACATTGGGTGTAAATTTGAAACCTCTACCTGCATTCGAATAACTATTTGTGCTGGTCACAATAACCTGATTCGTCGCCGAATATATTTGGCCATATGATTGATTTGAAACCTGAATGACAAAAAATAAAACTACCATTTTAATAAACGCAACAAAGGTCTTTTTTGAGGATATAATACTTTTCATATTTAGGTAGTTTTAGTTAATATTAAAATGAAAAATACAAAAATTTTAACATTAACAACCAAAATATCCACATTGAGTTGTTTTTAGAAAAGAAGAAGGAATACTTTGAAAAATCTATTCCTTGAAAATTTTACCCCAATATTGACTTTTGCCTTGAATTACATTCACCAAATAAATTCCATTGGATAGACTTGAAAGATCCACCCTAAACCCATTTTCAACAACTTGAATTGGCACCAATACAATTTCTCCTTGCAAATTTTTCAGAGAAATTTGGTCTGCATTTTCAAGTTTAACATTTGCAAAATCTGAAACAGGGTTTGGACTAATATTTAATTTCAATTCTTTTTCAAATTCTGTAATTTCTGCAGGTCTAATCAAATCAATTAACGTAGAAATTGTATCCGAAAATCCACAGCATTCAGCAAATAATGTAACTGTATAAGTACCAAATGCTTGATAAGTATGAAATGGATTTTCAAGTGTTGAAGTATCTCCATCACCAAAATCCCATAAATAGTTACAAGCATTTGTCGACTGGTTTAAAAAGCTTCCGGTCAAAAAAGATTGAGTTAATGAAAAACTGGCCACTGGATCATACTCTCCTATGTGCCAAGTTAACAAACTATCAAAAACAACTGCTTTTGTTGCATTGCGAATAAAAATAGCATCAGAAGTTGACAAACCATAGTCGTTAGCTATCAAAGTAGGGTCTTTTCGGAAAATTGTAGAATAAAACGCACACGCTGCGGCATAACTACCTGCTAAGTTGGGGTGACTGCCATCGGAGGCATACAACTGAAGACTTGGATTGGTTTGACGGATGAAATGCCATAAGGCGCCGACCGGTGATAAAACAGCATGATTATCGACTGCCATTTGCTCGTAGCGTAATCGAAGTAAACTATCCATACCGTTGTACGTGCAAACAGGTGGCCAATTTGGACAATTGGAAGCATCACCATTTTCTCTTCCCCAAGTCATATAAAACATGGTCTCTGCACAAGAGTTGTATTCCCGAATTATACTGTCTAAAATTGCTGCGTAAGGAAAACAATCTGTTTGGACTTGACCAATAGGAAAGGATGGTAGTTGACTTTGCTCTTGTAGAACCACATAATCCCAGTTCCCCGCTTGTATTTTTTGAATGGATTGCGCATTAGTCGAATGTCCATTCAATGTGAATCCTCCTGGGGTATTACTGTCAAACAATAAATTATCTCCTGCCGAGGCAGCAAGATCGGAAACCATTTGCGGTAAATTATTGTAGGCGGTGTAACTATTCCCAAGGAAAAGTACTTTTTTTTGCCCTTGAGAAGGGCAGACAAATGAGGTAAGGAATAATATAAATACGGTAATTTTCATGCAGGTGAGTCTTTAAATGTCAATCCAAAGTTTTTTGATTCCATTCTTTCCAACTTACAATAGCCATAATGACTACGATTGACACTGCCCAAATGTAGTATATAAATGGCAACTCGTTCAATCCCTCGAAATGGCTAAAAAATCCCCAAATGAATAACAAGAAGGTTTTACTCAGTACTGTGAGCCACATGATCAAATGCAAGATGGTTTCATAAAAAGAACACCTTTTACTGTGCCAGCTCATTTCATCAATGAATTCATGAGCTGTACGAGTTATAAACGCGGCAATAAAAATTGGTAAAATTTCCCAACGAAACCAAAACATGAGTAGCAAAGAAACTTCCATTAATCCGGAGGTAACAATCAGAATTCTATGCGTTTGTAATTCCCTTCGGGTTATTTCTGATTCAGCCAAATTAGCATGAGTAATAGCGTCCAAAAACCAAGTTATGGTGAACAAGGTTGCCGAAATTAATATTGCTGAAGAGAAATAAAATGAATTGAGTTCAGGAAATTCCATATTATTTATAGATTAAAACAAGAATGAGTACTAAAAAGTTAAACCCGATATTCAATGTCTGAGTCCAAAGTGCTTTGCTAGAATTTAGCTTTGCACCAATAAAAATAAAAGACTTGTACAAAGTCAAGATGAAAATTATGGTTAAAAAATTATTTATTGGCAAAAAATACCAAAACAAAGCAAACGTCAGGACATTTAGCAGATGCAGAACCTGATAGCTTTTTTTTTCTCCTAAATACATGGGCAATGTCAGTAACTTGTGTTGTGAATCTTGTTTTAAATCGAAATGATCCCTTAAAATACTTCCAAGGAATATATGGGAAGAAACAAATAAAAACAAAAACCAAGACTCGTTTGATAATTCTACTTTCCCAGTTCCTACTAGGACTAAAGCTCCCCAGCTAATACCAATACTCAAGTTTTTTATCAGTAATATCCTTTTCAAAACAAATACAGTTTTCCCCATTTTTATTGGTAGAGAATAGAAATAACCAAATAATAAAACTAGTGTTAAGGTCCAAAATGTTGATCTCGGCAAATAGACCCAAGAGAGAATAGGAAGAATAAAAAGAAGCTGAAAAACAAACAAAAAAGGAAGAATATGTTTCCTTCTATTTGCACAAAAATCAATGAAATCTTGAAAATTTAAAAAAATACCACCAATTCCATATATTGCATATGTGCCACTCCAGCCACACCAAATTACCAAAAACAGTTGCTCTGAATTTAAATTATGTCCAAACGAATATCCAGATATGATTAAAGCCGTTGAAGCCAGTAGAAACAAAATTAATACGTGCGTCTGCAATTTCATTCTTTGTTGTTACTTTGACAAATAATCCTCAAATGGTTCTTTTTCGCAATGCGAACGTAGTGATCCTTCTGAAAATTTTCCGTTTTTAACAAATTGAAAAACAGAAGGTGCAATTATTTCAAGTTTTGTGTACATATCGTCGTGACTGACATACAAAAATTCAAAATCGTCAGGATTTTGATTTAATGATTCCATTTTCCAAGAAATTGGATCATAATTAACCAAAGATTTCTTTTTTTTATTCATCAACTTAGTTGCTTTGCATTCAATCAGTATTCCGATATTCAATTCATCATTTTCAATGGACTTGTAGGGTGTATTTGCTAATTCAAATATTAATTTACCAAATAATATTTTGCTAAAAAATTTGTTCTCATCTACTAAAATTCTTGGAGCCATTTCCTGCATTGGACTTCTATCATATATAATCGAAACGATATTTTGAGGTTTATTTCCGCTTAGAAGTATTTCGTTAATAGTCCATGAACCAATAATATAGCTAAAAACATGAACATGTTTATACTTCTTTAATTCATGCTTGTCATAGAATTCGAGCACATTTTTAGAGCAATCACTTACTGATTTTCGACTTATATAATCAGGAATAAATATGTCGTATCCTTTATCTCGAAAATTCTCTTTTTGACTTTTGGTGTTATGATTAAAGGTCCCTAAGCCAGGCAAAATCAATATTGCCTCTCTTTCAGAAATTGGTTTTGGGTTACTTTTCTCGATTAGCACAATGTCACGTGCATTTGCTAAAGAGGCAATGAACATAAAAATCACTAAAACTATTTTACTTGAGTTGTTCATCTTCCAGTTCATTGTTTCTTTGCTTTTCGTGAAAAATTTCCTTCAACTTTAGTATCTGGTTTTCAATTTCCATTGCTATTTCTTCTACTTCCATTGATTTGGCATATGTAGGTTGTCCAAAGTAAATATCGCTTTCATAAGGTACGAATAAAAATCTTCCTTTTGGCATAACCGTACCAAGGCCGTTCGTATATACTGGAACATAACAAACATTCGGATTTTGTTTTAGCAATACTCCAATTCCTTTCTTAAAGCGTTGCATTTTTTCAGGCTCACCTCTTGACCCCTCTGGAAAGAGTATCAATGAATTACCTTTTGCTAATTTCCTTGAAAGTCTTTCAATAGTATCGCCAAATTCGCCCTTTTCCTCCTTGCTTCTAGCAATCAAAATACCATTTATAAAAAGTTTTGTCAAGAATGCTTTGAAGCGACTATTACCAAAATAATCACCGGCTGCAACAGGATGAGTTTTATGTAATTTCCGAAATGGAACGGCCACCATTAATGCCATAGTGTCGATGTGCGAATTATGGTTAGAGACTAAAATAAACTGCTTTTGATTTTTTAATACCTTCTTGTTGTAATATTTAACCCCGATAATAACCTGAAGAAAGAATTTCATTCCAACTTTATAAACTAGAGTTAAAAAGACCGTTCGCATTAAGAATAATGTAAATTATAAATCAAATGAAAGAAGATAGGTGCGGTAAAGGCAAGAGAATCAATTCGATCCAAAAGTCCTCCGTGACCAGGAATTAAGTTTCCAGTATCTTTTATTCCAATATCTCTTTTGATGGCAGAAACAGTGACATCTCCAATAAATCCAGACCCAGCTATTAAAAGACCCGCCACCATGGATTCTACTCCACTCATTGGTGTTAAAAATCTAAGAAAATAAGCAACAAAAATAGTGGTTACCAACCCTCCAACGAAGCCTTCCCAAGTCTTATTGGGACTAACTTTAGGTAATATTTTATGTTTACCCAGTAATTTCCCCCAAATGAACTGAAGTACATCATTGATTTCCGTTACAAAAACAATAAATAGAAGTAATCCTCTTCCACCTGCGTTGAATCCATCGATATCGGGTAAAGACAAAAAATACGCTAGATGAGATATTGCAAAAACCACTAACATTAGATGGGTTGGTATTACCGTCATTGATTGCGTAATCCCCTCTATTCTTCCCCTAAGCACTAAAATAAAAGGAATAAAAATGTGCATTAACAAAGGAATAAAAATCAAGAACAAGTTATAATTACCTATGTAGGCAAAATAGTATTGTACTGGAATCGCCATATAGCCAAACATAACGACAGGAATGTCTTGTTTTGGTAAATTTTTACTGATGGAACTTAATTCTCTTAATGCCGTGAACGAAAGCAGAGCGAATGCTGCAAAAGTTACAATTGGATGGATAACCGTAGCCAAAATAAAAATTGTTGCCATTGTCCACCATGATCTCGTTCTAGAAATCATCTCTTTGGGTTTGTTTTCTGGGTTTAACAGTGACCATATACCGAAAATTGCTGTGAACAGGATTAAAATCCCTAAAATCAAAACAATTACTTGAATGATCTCCTTATTTTGAAGGTATAAATCAGAACTAAGCATATTCATATTTTATCTGTTTTAATCGATTTAGCAATGCGAACAGTTGTACTCACTATTAATAATAAGCAAGCAGCAATAAATGCATAGTCAACATAATTTTTGAACGCATTCCAAAAGAAGAGAATCAAGCAAATGAATGCAACAAATAAAGCTCTGTCGCTTTTACCCATTGGACCATCATATCTTCTGTCGCCTGAAATAGCTTTCGATAAAACGCCAACAAATTCATTTATCATACTTAAAAGAACAAATAATAATATTATCAAATCATTCGTAAAATCCAGAAAGTAGAATGGGAAGTAAAGAAAAATATCCGAAACTACATCTCCTAGTTCATTCAAAAGTTCTCCCTTGTCCGTTTGTAAATTATAAGCTTTTGCCATCATACCATCTAAGGCATTCAGAACCATGCGAAGCAACAATACAAGAGGTATGACTAAAAAAATAATTCGAATTGGGAAAAAATAAAATAAAACTCCTGTTGAGGCTGAAAGAATTATTGCAAACAATGTAATCGCATTAGGACTTACTCCCCTATTCCTTAAAGCGGAAATTAAGGGCGTCAGTAATTGCTGAAATTTGGGTTTAATTTTATAAGTTGAAATCAAAAGATAGTTTTTTGAGTTTAGTAAATATAAACAAATCGTCCTGTAAAATAAGGAATTGAAGCAATTGATCGTTATTACGTAAAATGAAACGAGTAATAAGAATCAACAACCTTAACTGAATAACTTTAAAATGTTCAATTAAAATAATGGTAATTCATTTCATACTTTTATGGCTATGAAACGGTTCTATCCATATTTAAAGAATAAATACATCTTCACAGGAATACTTTTTTTATTGTACGCCGTGTTTCTTGATGATATGGATATTTTTTCAATGATCCGTCAAACAAAAAAATTGAATCAAATTGAAGCTTCTCGAGAGGAGGTCAAATTAAAACTTTCAGAAACTGAAATGAGTTTAAAGGATTTAAAAACCCTTTCTGGAAAAGAGCGCTATGCCCGAGAAAACAAGTTCTTCAAAAAAGACGACGAAGATATTTTTGTAATTACTTTCGAATGATATCCTTTTATCAAAATTCACTCAGATCAACCGCGGCTTGATTGAAAAAGACGTCCGAGTTGATATTTTCAAAATAAATTCCAGGAAAATAGAACAATATTATCTGTTCATAGGTGTAATTGTATTTTGCCATTTTCATTGCTCCTTCTTGACAAAGCCCTACACCATGACCAAATCCTCTTCCATTTATGACGACGAAGTCACCTTCTGAATGACAACTGAAATATGTTGATTTAAGACGAAACTTCATACGAATATCTCTTAGTGGGATACCCAAAGCAGGAGAAACATAAAAAGCCAGTCGATCTTTCTGATTAAATTCATATATCTGAGGGCCAAAAACAGCGTCGTCCACCGGATAGTTGTATTCACTTACCAAAAAATTTCGCCACTCTCCTTTTGGTATTTTTTTGGTCCAAGTTGCTTGTTTCGTATATATGCAAAAAGTATCCTTAAAAGTACTCAAGTAGGGAACGGAATTATTCCAAACATATTCAGGTAAACACGATTGGCCTCCGCAGTTGGCATGAAAATAGGCGTCCGCATACTTACCAGCTTTGTCGACCATAATGACTCCAGAAGTTGCTTGAACAGCAGTATCAATTTTTGGTGTAAATCGCATCATACTATGATAAGCCTGACAGTGGACGTCATCGCATAATTCAAAACCTTCTTCCAAGTGTTTGCTTTTGTATTTGCGAGCATAGGTTCTACTCATTATAGCTTGTACCTCATAATACGCTAATTCTTTCTTTCCACCTCCTTCAGATTCGACGACGCCAGCCAGATAATTATCCATATCGACCAAATTGACAATCCTTAAATTTTCTGCGGTAGCTGTAATTTCAAAGTCATCTTTGTATTTGCGCAATTTAAGGACAGGACTTTTCGTGTTGAGCGCTATTGAGCTGTTGTGGTTATTTTGAATTAGAAATACCTTTTTAAATTCGCCTAACGAGGTAGCCCCCTTTTTCAAGTTTAAATTGCCGGAAGAATTAAAGGATATTTCGACGAATTCGTTGGGGAGAATAGAACCAAAATGAATAGAATCACCATAAATTGAATAGGAGCCTTTATCGTACGCGAACAAGATTTTCTGAACGGAATACCTCCTCAGGACACCTATTCTCAATTGCTGAGCGCTAATGCTCTGCCATAAAAACAAGAAAAGAAATAGCAAAACTATTCTCACTACAATATATTTCGTTTACATTAACTCCTGACTAAAGTGATGAGAGTATTGCTTCAGCCACTTTACGACTGGCCCCTCCTCCACCTAATTTGGAGATTAGTTCCTTGTATTTCAACGAGATTCTATTTCTTTTGTTACCATTTGGTAAAATTTCTTTCAGTTCCTTTAATATAAGTGTCGCATTGCACTCATTTTGAATAAGTTCCTTAACAACTTCCTCGTCCATAATCAAATTAACCAAAGAAATAAATTTGATTTTGATCAAACGTTTTGCGATTTGATAAGAAATAGAATTCGCCTTGTAGCAAACTACTTGTGGAACCTCCAACAAAGCAGTCTCCAGCGTCGCTGTTCCAGAGGTTACCAAGGCAGAAACAGCTTGATTTAAAAGATTATATGTTTGACCAAAGACTATATTTGTGTCCTCGAATCGGTCACAAATTGGTCTATAAAATTCTTTGTCCAAGGAAGGTGCTCCTGCAATAATAAATTGATATTCCGGGAAATTTTTACACGCATCCAACATCAACGGTAGTTTAACCTTTATTTCTTGCTTCCTACTCCCAGGCAATATGGCAATTATAGGTTTTTCTGGCAATTTGTTTTCCAAAAGAAAAGCTTCTCTTGTCAAGGCCCTACTTTTGAATTTTTCAATCTCATCCAATAGAGGATGTCCTAAATATTTGACATCGAACTTGTGCTTTTTGTAAAAATCTTTTTCAAAAGGTAAAATGACAAACATTTCATTCACACACGCCTTTATTTTATGAACCCGATTTTCTTTCCAAGCCCAAACTTGGGGCGAAACATAATAATAGACTTTAATATTCTTTTTTTTTGCCCATTGTGCAATTCTTAAATTAAAACCAGGATAATCGATTAAAACGAGCGCATCTGGTTTAAACTTTACTATATCCTCCTTACAGAATCTAAGATTTGCCGCAATTGTTCTCAAATTGGTTATGACTTCCCAAAAACCCATAAAGGCGAGATCTTTTATATGCTTTGCGGGTTCACCGGCCAAAGCCGACATTCTATCTCCACCCCAAAATCTGACCTTCAGTTCGGGAGATTGATTAAATAATTCTTCCAACAAATTGCTTCCGTGTAAATCTCCAGAGGCTTCACCCGCTATTATGTATAACTTTTTTGACATTAATTTCTAAAAGAATAAAAAATAAACGACAGCGGGCAAGTAAAGAATGGTGCCGACAATAATTCCTGAAGCAAAATGGTATTTTTCTTTGTTCAAAAACAAGTAAAACATTCCCAAATTAGAGAGAATAGCCAATGTCATTAGTTTACTCATTACTCCGTTGTTGTTCATGAACTTATACCATAATTGCTGGAAATAAAAATTCTGAAAATAAGCCACGAGTGCAATTATTATGGGTAAGAAAACAATTGGCAAAAACAATCCGACAAGCAAACCTAAGGTGTGATTTTTATTCCAATTTCGAAAATTCATAAATTCCATTTTTTAAGTGTTTCCATTGCTGAATAAGCAGTTAAATCAAAATGAGTAGGAACAACGCTGACATAGCCATTATCCATGGCATGCAAATCAGAGTCTTCGTCGTTCGACTGACACTCAAAATCCCCAGTTAACCAATAATATGGTCTTCCAAATTGATCGTCCCTTTTATCAAATCTATCTTCCCAAAATGCATGAGCTTGTTTGCATATTTTTATTCCTTTTATGTTTTCAATCGATCCTTTGGGAATGTTAACATTAAGACAAACATGGTCGGGAAGTTTTTTGGACAATACTTCTTTAATTATTTTTTTGGCTACGACAATTGTGGCTGAAAAATCAGCTTCAGAATCAAAATCTTTTAAGGAAAACCCAACAGACGGTATATTCTCCATTGCTCCTTCCACAGCAGCAGACATGGTTCCAGAGTACAGAACATTCGAGGAGGTATTTTCACCGTGATTGATGCCACTTAACAAAATGTCAGGTTTCCTATGCATAACCTCGTAAATACCCAACTTAACGCAATCTACAGGCGTTCCTGAGCAGGAAAAGGCTTTGTGATTAGGGAAAACAATGGAAGGATGTAAACGTAAAGGATTTGAAATAGTGATGGCATGTCCCATTGCTGATTGCGGTTTATCTGGGGCAATTATTACCACTTCGCCAAATTCTTCAGCGGCTTCAACCAAAGACCTCAAACCTTTTGAGGTAATTCCATCGTCGTTTGTTATAAAAATTAAGGGTTTGTTCACTTTTATTAATTGAGATTTTCAATTGAATAACGAAAGTAAAGATTATTCGTCACATGGTCTTTGAAATGTTGACAAATCCGTTAATAATCTATTCGTTTTTTCCTGACATTCCCCTAAAAAGGTCGTATTTTTGAAGTGAACAAAACGCATATGACTGGCGAAGAAATAATAAACGATTTAATAAATTTGACCTCGGAAAATGTTTCGGTGGTTGAAAAGAAATTAAAACACCTATCTGACGAGCAGTTGAATTGGAAATCAGCCCCTGACAGTTGGTCCTTAAATGAAATTTTTGCTCACCTTAATGAATATGCTAAATTCTACCATTCTGCGTTTTCATCAAAAATATCAAGAACAAAGTTCAGAAAACCTACGGAAAATTTCGTCTCCTCTCCTCTCGGTAGGGCTGCTTGGCGGAGTATGAAACT
Organism: Crocinitomicaceae bacterium; assembly: GCA_024643585.1. Classification (GTDB taxonomy): domain Bacteria; phylum Bacteroidota; class Bacteroidia; order Flavobacteriales_D; family Crocinitomicaceae; genus UBA2040. Next base: position 33,809 of record JAHEMP010000001.1, read on the forward strand.
CGGAAACGCCAAGAACATCAAACGCAAATTCAGGGCAATAAGCACTTACAATCCTTCTGTAAACACAAATTTGGTAAAAGGAAGAGATTGGCTTTCGTTCATTGACGCTCAAAAGGAATTAATCAAAATTCTAGAATCGGCAAAAAGTATTAATATTCGTAAGGCAAAAGCTCCAATTTCGTTGTCCAAAATCATCAAGTTTAGAATGGGTGATGCGTTTTATTTTGTTATATACCATAACGAGCGACATATTCAACAGGCTTTGAATGTCTTAAATCACCCAAAATTTCCAAAAAAATAATGTCTGACCAATTTGCTTTTTGTTCCGTTAGCATTTCTCCACTGAGAGCGAATGCTTCAGATAGCAGTGAAATGGTCAGTCAATTGCTCTTTGGTGAATTACTAACCGTGCTAGAAGTTGACAAACAATGGCGCAAAGTTCGATCAGAAATCGATCAATATATTGGATGGTTAGATGAAAAATGTATTCATTTCATTTCAGACAACGAAAAAAACAAGTGGGAAAAGGAGCGAATGCCTCTGTTCAATTCTACGGCTTATTTGAACTCGGTAGAAGGACAAATTCTTTTGACTAAAGGAGCATACATTGGTTCAGATGCAACATTTTCAATCGGAAAATTGGACTACCAACTGAACTCGTTAAAAATAGAACCTTCCACAGAAATTTCTGAAATTGCCAATTCCTATTTAAATTCTCCCTATTTATGGGGAGGTAAAACACTATTTGGCATAGACTGTTCGGGCTTTACTCAAATGGTATTTCGCTTTTTGGGTGTCTATATAAAAAGAGACGCTTCGCAACAGGTAAATCATGGAGAATCCGTTCCTATTAAAGATCGAAAAGAGGGAGATTTGGCTTTTTTCATTAATGATAAAGGCAAAATACATCATGTCGGCATAGTGTTGAATGATAACAAAATAATTCATGCTCATGGCTGGTTGCGCATTGATGATTTAACGGATGAAGGAATTATAAGTAGAAACGGCGTTGGTTTCAGTCACAAATTGAATGACATAAAAAGACTATATTGATAGCTAGAAATGGGCTATAAAGCTTAAAGAAATTATATTTGTAAAAAAGGAATTATGAAAATACTCATAACAGGGGGAGCTGGATTCATTGGGAGTCATTTGACAGATCGATTGGTTCAGGATGGGCATGAGGTCATTGTTCTTGATTCCCTTTTGAGGGGTAATAAACTTGCAAAAAATACTTTTGATAAAATTGAATTTATCAAAGGTGATGTTAGAGATTTAGATCTTGTTGTAAAGGCAACGAAGAATTGTGATATAATAATCCATATGGCAGCTGTATTGGGTGTGGATATTGTGGCCGACAATCCTGTGGAAACTATGGATGTTGAAATAATTGGTACGCGAAACATTGTTACAGCGGCAGAAATGAACAATGTGAAAAAAGTCATGTATGCTAGCACTTCGGGAATTTATGGTCATTCAAGCTTTGAAAAGTCTTTGTCCGAGGAGGTTTTAGTGGATCCTAGAACAAGTTATGCTATGGCGAAGCGTTATAATGAAATTTATTTGGCATCGCACCATCAAGAAAAAGGGTTAAACACTACTTCCCTTCGCTTTTTCAATGTTTATGGAACTCGTCAAGACAATAGAATGGTTGTTCCTATTTTCTTTGAACAAGCATTAGGAAATGCGCCTATTTCTGTTTTTGGAACGGGTGAACAAACCAGAGATTTTACTTACATTGATGATACGATTGAAGCCGTTGTTCGTTGTATGAAATTGGACGGATGTAACATAATAAACATTGCCAACGAGGAAGAATACAACATTAAGCATGTTGCTGAAATGATAAAACAAATTACAAAATCTAAGTCTGAAATAACATTTATTGAGGCTCCGAAAAAGCGTTATGATTATGAGGTGGGCAGACGAATTGGAAGTTCAAGTAAACTTGAAAAACTGACTGGTTACAAACCCACTACTAAATTGATTGACGGATTGAACAGTATATTAGAAATTCAATACAATTACAAAAACATATAGCATTGACAATTATGAACAGAGATAAAGAAATTTTTGAGTTAATTCAAGAAGAAAAACATAGACAGTTAAATGGCATTGAGTTAATTGCTTCTGAAAATTTTGTGAGCGAACAAGTGATGGAAGCTATGGGGAGCGTATTGACAAATAAATATGCAGAAGGTCTTCCTGGTAAAAGATATTACGGTGGTTGCGAAGTAGTTGATAAAGTTGAACAATTAGCTATAGATCGTCTTTGTAAACTTTTTGATGCAACTTGGGCAAATGTTCAACCTCATTCTGGGGCACAAGCAAATGCTGCAGTATTTCTTGCCTGCTTAAACCCTGGTGACAAAATACTAGGCTTTGACCTTTCCCATGGTGGACATTTGACCCATGGATCAACCGTGAATTTCTCAGGAAAACTATATGAACCTCATTTTTATGGTGTTAGCAAGGAAACTGGATATGTTGACTATGACCAAATGGAGAGTCAGGCTAAATTGGTGAAGCCGAAAATGATTATCTGTGGCGCATCGGCCTATAGTCGAGATTGGGATTATGAGAGAATTCGAAAGATTGCAGATTCAGTTGGAGCCCTAGTTTTAGCGGACATTTCACATCCGGCTGGTTTAATCGCAGCAGGAATACTAAAGGATCCCCTCGAACATTGTCATATTGTTACTTCCACTACACACAAAACGTTACGTGGACCTAGAGGAGGAATTATTATGATGCGTCATAATTTCGAAAATCCGTTTGGATTAAAATGGAACAATGGAAACTTGAAATCAATGGGAGCGCTTTTGGATGCCGCGGTATTTCCTGGAACGCAAGGAGGTCCACTAGAACATGTTATCGCCGCTAAGGCTGTAGCTTTTGGTGAAGCACTTTCATCAGAATACAAAGACTACATGAAACGAGTAGTTAAAAATGCAGCTGTAATGGCTGACGAATTCGTTAAACGAGGTTATGGAGTTGTTTCCAAAGGGACAGACAATCATTCCATGTTAATTGACTTACGTTCAAAAAATGTAACAGGAAAAGATGCTGAAAATAGATTGGTATTAGCCGATATTACCGTGAATAAAAACATGGTTCCTTTTGATACAGAGTCACCATTTGTAACATCGGGTATTCGAGTTGGAACTCCAGCTTTAACAACAAGGGGTGTCGAATCGAATGAAATTCCAAAAATAGTGGAGTTAATTGATCGAGTGTTATCTGATATTAATAACGATTCTGTTATTGCTGAAGTGAAAAAAGAAGTAAACCAGTTAATGTCTGGCCGACCTTTGTTTAAAGGTTAAAATAACGGCAAAGACTTTATACCGCTCACCTTCGAATACCCCGTTCCCTCTAAGAAATTATAATTTCTACAAACCAAAGAGAGGTCAAAATAGAAGGTGGATAGATATTGTTTGGATAATCTCTGGATAATTGAGAAGTGAAATTTTTATTTAAAAATTTTATACTCTCATTCCAATGACCAAGATATCATCTGTTTGTTCAAAGTCGCCCTTCCAATCGTTCAAGAATTGTTCAATGATTTTTCCTTGGGCATTCATAGGAAGGTGGTTGTTTTCCTCAATCACTTGTAGGAATCGTTTTGTCATCAATTTTTTATTCAGTTCTGAACCAAATTGATCAACATACCCGTCTGAGAAAATATAGATAGTATCCCCTTTCTGCAATTGTCTTTCTTCCAAATCAAATTCTTTTGGGGCTGCAAATTGACCATTCATACCGCCTCCTATAGTCGATTTGGAGGATCTAATCTTCTCGAAAACTCCATTTCTGAATATCCAAATTGGACGAAGCGCTGATGCCATTTTTAGAATTAAGGTATCTAAATGAATTTCGCAAATCGCCATGTCCATACCATCTTTACCGTCGTCAGGCCCATTGAATTGGTGCAAAGTCTTATTAATTTCGTTATCCAATGTAGTCAGTACTTTTGACGGACAACTAATACCTTTTCTATCGACAATTTCTTTTAAAGTTACGAAACCAATCAAACTAATAAAAGCCCCAGGCACACCATGACCAGTGGCATCGGCAACCGAAACGATTACTCGGTTATCAAATTTTTCAAAGTAATAGAAATCTCCACTTACCTTGTCTTTGGGCTGCATGAAGATGAACGAATCAGGCATGATTTCACGTAAACTTTCCTGGTCTGGTAAAAGAGATTTTTGAATCCTCACTCCATAGTTAATACTGTCTTGCGTTTCCGTAAACTGAGCTTTTATTTGATTCTTTTGTCTTTCAATTTCTTTTGTCCGTATGGCCAACTTGACTTCAAGATCATCCTTTTGTCGCTTCAAAGACTGTGTTCTATAACTTACGACTAGCGCAACAAACCCCACGATAATGGCAAACATTAACAATAAGAACCACCAATCTTTCCACAAAGGTCTTTTGACGGTAATTTCAGCAATTTGATACGTTTTCGTCCACTCTCCTTTACCAATTCTAGAGCGAACTTCAAGAATATAGTCATTGTCAGGTAACTGTGTATATTCTGCGAAATTTTCCAATGTAGGTTCAGACCATTTATTGTCCAAGTTTTTAAGCCTATACTGATAAAAAACTTCTCCAGGGTTGGACAAAGAAATGGCTCTGAAATTAACTCTTACTTTGTTTTTGAAAGAAGGTAAATAAACCTTTCCGGCCTGTTTAACAATTCTATCATTAGAATAAATTGATATAACAACTGGACTGTATTGTTCCGTATTGAATTTGTCGTGAAAAATTGAAAATTGAAGTACACCATTACTCGTTCCAAACCAAAGATTTTGATAATCATCTGAATTAACTGCATTTAAGTAGAAATCCATCTGAATTTTGTTTCTTTTGTCATATCGCTGGACAACCTTTTCATTCATATTAATTCTAGAAAGCCCGCCGCTATGCCCACACCATATCGTATTCTTTTTATCCAAAGACAACTGATAAATGAAATTTGAATAAAGACCATTATCCGTGTCAATTTGAGTTAAATTATTTTTGTTTAAATGCAACAAGCCCTGACCATTCGTAGCCATCCAAATACCTCCTCTCCTATCCTCGATAAAAGCCATTATTTCAAGCATTCCAAATGAATCATTCTTCTTGAATTCTTTTATCTGATCGTTTAACAAATAAAATATGCCCGAAGAAACAGTCGCAATAAGCAGTTTTCCATCCGACTTTAAGAAAGTAGAATTGATCGTATTGTGGGGCAAACCATTTGCGGTCGTGAAGGACCTAAATTTACCCGTACTCAGTTCAACTTGATATAAACCATTGAGGGTACTGACATAGATTTTATCATTCACAATATTCAAATGTCGAATAGATTTGGACAGATTGTCTTGTGATAAAACAAGTCGAGACAATTTTTTATCACCCTTACGGGCGTAAAATATTCCGTTTGATTTTGTTCCTATGTAAATGGTTTTATTTTCCCTGTCGTATTCAATTGCTTTTATTCTGTCGCGAGGTAATTGACTGTTCAATTCCCATGGATAAATAGTATCGTTCTCATTATCAATCACGACAATTCCATTTTCCATTCCACAATACTGTTTCAATGGTCCGGCAATACTATAGACATACGTTCCTAAACCGAATTTTTCTAAATCATATTGAACCAAAAAATTACTGTTTAACTTTATTAAGCCTTGTCCGTAACTTCCAAGCCACATATTAGACTCCCTGTCAATGAAAATATCAGTAATGTATTCACTTGGAAGTCCTTTGTTCCTATCCAATTGTGACCTTTTGTAATATTTCCCAGTTTCCGTATTTCTCTTTATTTCAAATACGCCAATTTGATAGGCTGAAATCCAAATTGAACTCAATCGATCGTAACAAATGGATTTAACATTTGCATCGTCTAACTCTGGACCTAGGTTTATTTTTTTTAATCCATCTTTGTTATTGTAAATGTAAAGGCCACTATTTCCTGTGCCGAGAAATAAATTATCATTTCCGATACACATGCTTTCAATGGAATCATCATTAACATTTAAAGATCGAATAGTCTTTATTTTTCCTTTGGCTATTTCAAAAAGTTGTATGCCAGATTCATGAGCGGCAACAAAATTATTCTTATACACCATTAATTTTGTGTAGAGATGACCTTCTTCCAATTTATAATGAACAGGCGGCTTGTCATTGGAAATTTCTAATATTTCCCCATTTTGATAAAAAGCATAAACAATGTCAGATACTTCTATTAAAGTTATTACTGGTGTATTGTTTTCTGGAAATTGAATTCGATTTTTTAATTTACCATTCGCATAGCGAAAAATACCTCCACTATTTGAGCCCAAATAAATCGATTCATCTTTTGCAATTAAAATTGATTTGAAAAATGGCTCCTTTATTTCGTTTTTTCTATCAATTCGTTGAAATGAAATTCCATCAAACTTATACGCGCCTTCACTTGAAGTAAAGCACAAATAACCTTCTCCATTTTGGTTTATCGAGTAAATGTATGGGTGTTGAATACCATTGGATTCATTAAAAACAGAAAACGAAAATTCTTGGCTAAATGAAAACGTAGCTATAAGGAGAGATATGGAAAAGAGAAGACGATTCATAAACTTATTTTATCGGCTTAGGCTTAATCTTTGATTTATAAAATGGCACCCCACCAATTGGTATAGTATAAAATGGCAACATTTCTCCGTATTGATTTGTAATGTAAAAAACGACATTATTATTTGGAGAATTAGAACCCGGTTTTTTAATAAATTGAATGTCGTATGATTTGCCTTTTTCTACCTCTACAATTTTATGAGAGCTGCTTGCCCATTTGTCATCTCCGGATCCTACAGCATACTCACCTTTTTTTGCAACCGAAACAATTTTAATTTTGCCATCGTCGTCCCAATCGAAATTACTTTGCTTAAGTGAAATAACCGCTTCATCAATGTAAGGATAAATGTGGCTGACTTGACTTGAAGAACTGTGGAGTCTAAAACAATATTCAAAAGTAAAAGAGTTACCACCTTCAATTTGTCTATTTTCATCAGCAGAGCTGCTCAAAAAATATCTATACAAATTACCATCGTTACCAGAGATTCCTTCGGCAATCACCTTAAAAACAAATCCACCATATTTTTCTTCAAACTCCCCTTCATTCGGATTAAATGGTCCAAATGTGTACCAATCATTGTCGTATTTGGTGTCGGCGCCGAAAGTTTTCATTTTCAATAAATTTCCACTTTTAAAATTGCCTGTTGGCGAAGTTGAACGCGCATCTTTATCGGTGATACAACCTTTTCCACCATAAACAGAAAAAGTTGTTTTAGTATCGGCTGGTCCATTTAACTCATCGTTTTTTCCGACTATATCAGGATCAAAGACACGAATGTAAATTGGTTTTATTTGACTTTTGGGTATGACAAAGAAAAATGTTTGTGCAAAATCATCATCTCCGAAATCGGTATCCGCTCGATTGCCAAATGTAACCAAGAATGGAATATTTTCTTCTGCAGCTGGAACTGGCTGAGCATAAATCAAAAAAGGAAATATGCCCAATACAGCAATAAGAAGTATGTTTCGAAATGTCATTTTACTATTTATGAATCTTTTAAGGCCTAATAACGATTTACTTAACCTATATTAAGCTAATGTAATAATATGTTTACGGAATAAAGGCATTTAAGTTATACTTATTGAATTTTTAACTCTTTCGAGGTGCAAATTCTGAATTCTTCGCCATTTAGGTAATACACCCGTCCAACTGATATTGTGTAAAGGCCTGTTTTTTGGTATTTGTGCAAAACCGCTTCACCAATGTTAAAACTCCCATCACCCAAATCCCAATAATAAGTTGAACTGTCCGCTAATGTTTCGTCAGAAACCTTAAAATCAATGATATCTCCTGCAAATGCCTCTTGAGGGAAATCCAATTCCAATTGAACGGGGTCAATTATTTCTAATTCATAGGATGTCTCTTGAGAAATCATTTGATTCGTTTGATTGTCAATTATTTTTAATGTGACTTCAAACACTCCTGCTTTTTGATAACAATGTTCAACTTCAATTTCATCGTAAGTCGCCCCGTCACCCATTGACCACATGTAGGAATATTGCAATGAGTCTTTTAAATCCGAGTATTCGTCTTCAAATTCAAAGCATCGAGAAACGGGTATGGATGAAAAACATTCAAATTTTGGTAGGTTGGCCGTCAATTCAAAAACATCATCGCTACCATCTCTGTTCGAAGAAAAGAAAAATGTTTTTCCATCACTAATGACCTTGAAGTCGTCGTGCACTGAATTAAATGGCTCGGCAAGAAGTACGTTTTTGTCATATTTCCCATTTATCAATGAATTTGAATACAAATCAAAGCCCCCAAAACCGTCGCTTTTATTGCTGGAAAAATATAAAACGCCATTAAAAATACTTGGATATCTTTCATTTTTATCAGAATTTATTGGATTCCCGAGGTTTTCAAATTTTATCCAATCGCTATTGTAATCTTTTGCCATGTACAAATCCAACCCGCCTTTTCCACCGGGCATATCTGAAGAGAAGTATAGGGTATCTCCTCCTGATGAGACGAAAGGATCAATAAAATTAAATTGCTCCATGTTTTTGATGAGCAAAACGGGTTTAGACCAAATCCCTCTGATTTTTTCGGTTTTAAATATGCCAAAGGTCGTCGCTGTTTCCGTTTGTCTTCCGCTAAACAATATCAAATTTCCTTCTGGGTTGACGTAGAACGAACCTATGTGATTATAAAAATCAATATCTACCAATCGTGGGGTGCCGAATTTCTTTTTTTTGCGCGAGCAATAATAAATGCTTGTTAGGTTATTGTATTCGCTATCAACAATTTTTTTTGAGGTTACGGTGGCGTAATCCGAAACAAAAAAGGCACCTGTTTTTGTGGTAATAAAATTGTACTCAGAAAATAATCGAGATGAAACATCACATTTTTGAAACGTAATAATAGAACTTTCTTGTGAATGTAATGTACATCCAAACAATGTGAAAAGTAAAAAACAATAGTTTCTCATCAGAAATACCTCGGATTAAAAGTATCAACTTTTTTTCTGAGTTCAAATCTAACCATTATTTCATGCGATCCTGAACTTATCCTAACTATGTCTGATAAAGGATAACCATAACTGTATCCAATATCAAATTTGCTATTGAAACGAAAACCAACCAACCCGACGATTGCATCTTTATGTCTATAAGATACTCCGGCCCACAACCTTTCTATATAGTAAAAACTCGTATTTAAATCGATTTGATATGCATTGGATATCATGGCCTTTATTAAGAAAGAGGGTTTCCAAGAAATGTCTTTGTTAATTTTAATTATTCCGCCAGAGGTGAGCATGAATACAGTTCTATTTATATCGAATTGAAAAATATCGCTGCCAACAACACTTGATGATAGTTGATTTGAAAATAACTTCGGTGCAGAAAAACCTACGTAATAACTTTTCGTGTAATAATATAATCCTGCTCCAATGTTTGGAACACTTTTCATTTGCACATTTTCTTGAAAAGCCGCGTCAACCGTATTTGTTTGAACATCCGAATTTCGGACACTAAAAAAGTTAACACCAGCATCGATACCGAAAGACAAGCGCTGCGTTTTTGTAAGTTTCAAATTATAAGCGTAAGAAGGGAAAATTCCAATTTGATTTTGAACGCCAATAATATCGCTGAAAATATTAATCCCAACGGAATGCTGATTATTAAGAGGAGAATGCACAGATAAAAAATCCGTCGTTGGCGCTCCTTTAAAACCTGTCCATTGAGAAGAATGAATGCCAATTGCACTCAAACATTCTCTAGTACCAGCATAAGCAGGATTTATTGCCAACCCATTCAACATATACGAATTGTACTGAGGACTGAATTGAGCCATTGTTGGCAGTGCCATCATAAAACAAAAGATTTGTATTATTCGCTTCATCTTTTAATAATCAAATAACCTTTGTACATATCTACGTTGTCTAAATCCAGAATGTAAAAATAAGTGTCATCCGGCAAATTTTCACCTGATTTGGATTTACCATCCCAATTATTTTCATATTCCTTAGAATGGAAAACCACATTGCCCCAGCGGTTGAATACCTGCAACTCAATTTTATCATAGTTTCCTATACCTTCAATAAAAAATTCATCGTTATCCCCATCACCATTTGGTGAAAAACCAGAAGGAATAAATAAATTCTGTGCCTTTATTTCTACAGTATCTGTTTTCACTGGGCAAACTCCACTGGTAACTTTCCAAACCAGTAAAGTAATACCAGGAGGTAATTGCTCAACCATCGTTTTGGGGTTGTTTTCATCGTTAAAATAAACCACGTTGTCAACATAATCCCACGTTCCTATTTCAGAACCAACCAAGTCTGTTGCATCTAAATATGTTTTATCTGTTTGATAGATAAATTGGTCGATACCAGCTGATATTTGCCCTATTGGACTATAAAAATCAATGTCAACGGTATCAGCATCCAAGCATATTTCATTTTTTTCTGTTAAAATAAATTGATAAGAACCGAACGCGGTATCTACAAAAGTGAATGGAAACGTGTTACTCAGTACTCCAAAAGAAGGTGAATACAATTCCGATACACCAGAACTTAATATGGGATCAAAAACAAAAGTATCTCCGCATAAACTTGTATCTGAGACAGCTAGGTTAGTAACTGGTGAAGTAATTACTCTCACCGGTAATGAATCCGAAATGTAAAATGTGCAACCGTTTAAATCACTTAATGAATCGAGAAATAAAATGCCACTGCTATTTGGGACGAAGTTTAAGGTATAGCTCAGACCAGTTACACCTATAACATCTTGATTAATAGCTCCATACATGAGATATAGACTAAAAGGAGCATCGCCAGTTAGTGAGATATTCACCGCTAAATTTTCACCTGAGCAAATCGAATCCTTTATACTTAAAATATTTGCAGAAGCATTATTCAATACCGTCACTAAAATTACATTGCTTATTGAATCTTGTGATGGGCATGTATTGTTCATAACCCTTCGTCGGTAATAAACACTTGATGTCAAATATTCTGTAAAATAATCGTTTTGATTACCATTTGAAGGAACGGCGGTGAAAGAAATATTGTCATTCGAATTTTCCCAGGTAAAGCTATTATTCCCAAATCCCCCTGAGATTGGCATACCCGATAAAAGAACGGAATCCGAACCATAGCAGACGGTGGTATCTGAAAATATTAGGTTACCTGAAATTGGCAGTGGCACACTAATAGCGACGGTATTGGAATATGAATCAGGACAAAATCCTCCTTCTACAATCCTCCTATAATACATTGTATCTGTTAAGATTCCTGGATTGTAAGATGGCATTGAAGCTCCTGTAATTATTGTCCATCCAGATGAATTACTAGAATCTATGTTTTGCTCCCATGAAATAGCGTACCCATTTGAAGCAGGAGCTCCTTGAATTGAATTTGGTGCTGTACCATAGCATATTGTTGTATCTCCAACAATGTTGTTTGAATTGACAGGTTGATCAACGGTAATTGTATTTATTGAAGATGTGTCATTTCCACACACACTGCCTGAAACAATTCGTCGGTAAAAAGTAGTTTGCACTATATTCCCTGACGAATAATAAATTGAATCTGAAGTTATTCCAACCGCATCATTCCAGCTGCCTCCTGCAATACTGTCTTGCCATTGATAATACAACAATCCATTGTAACCCCCTAAAGCCGTGGTACCCACAATTGTGTCCGGTGTCGTTGACGAACAAATGGATTGGCTGGTTGAAACAATTAAATTGTTTGTAATTGGCTGATGAACAGTGATTTTCACTACTAGACTAGCTAAAAAACCACATGCGCCTGATTGTACTTTTCTTCGAAAAAAGGTGGTTGACGTCAAGATTGGTGTGGTGTAGTTTTGCTGATTGTTGGGATTAAAATTGTTTGCCGGTCCCCATACTATGCTATCCGAACTCTGCTCCCACAAGTAGATGTAGGATCCACCATTGGTCGGAATAGATGCATTTATCGTTAAGCTCGTTCCTTGGCAAATACTCTGTGAGGGGGTTGTTATTGTATTTCCTGTCATCGGTGCATCGACTGTAATCGTGTCGCTCAAAACCCAATTTGGACAAGCTGCCGTTTTGACATTTCTTCTATATTTTGTTACTAATGCCAAGGCTAAAGCATTGTAATCTTCTGTCGTTACAGGAGGACCCAAACTAGCAAATGCGGAACCATTTTGACTATATTCCCAATTGTAAATGTATGCTCCACCTCCTCCAGAAGGTACATTTCCATCCATAAATACAGTAGGCCCAATCGGACACACCGTATTGCTAGTTAGAATATCATTATTCGTGATTGTCTGAAAAACGGTTATTGTAGCGGTTCCAGCAACGGCACTGCTGCAAGCAAAAGATTCAAAAGATGTCAACTGATATGTTTTCGTTGACAATGGCGAGACATAAACAGAATAAGAATTTACGGATAAAGGTCCAACTGAAAACGTATCTGTTCCATCGGTATAGTCAAAAAGAAATGGTGCGTTTCCGGTTAGAGTGAAAGTCAACAAACTAGAATCCCCAACACACATTGAATTCGAACCAGCAATCGTTGCCAATCCTGGCACGCAGGCATATTTTCCCCAAAAGGCATTATCATTTGCTGGAGCCGTTTTTGAT
>JAHEMP010000281.1 GCA_024643585.1 Crocinitomicaceae bacterium
AATCGAGAAGCTTTTAGAAATTTGATGGGGGAAATAGGTGTCGGCATGGCTCCTCAAAGTACTGCAAAGTCGTTTTTAGAAGGTAAAGAAATTGCTCAAGATTTCGGATTCCCATTGTGTATTCGTCCTTCTTACACTTTAGGTGGGTCTGGAGCAGCGATTGTGTACGATCCAAAAGAGTTTGATAACCTTTTGGAAAGAGGACTTCATTTATCACCTATACATGAAGTGATGATTGACAAGGCTCTTTTGGGATGGAAAGAATATGAACTTGAACTTTTAAGAGATCATAATGATAATGTGGTAATTATCTGTTCGATTGAGAATTTTGACCCAATGGGAATTCACACTGGTGACTCTATAACTGTAGCACCAGCAATGACATTATCGGATACCACCTTTCAAAAAATGAGAGATATGGCAATTTTGATGATGCGTTCAATAGGTAACTTTGCTGGCGGATGTAATGTTCAATTTGCTGTGTCACCGGATGAAAAAGAAGATATCATTGCAATCGAAATAAATCCTCGTGTTTCTAGATCTTCTGCTTTGGCATCCAAAGCAACGGGTTATCCAATTGCCAAAATTGCTTCCAAATTAGCAATTGGTTATCATCTTGATGAGTTGAATAACCAGATTACGAAAACTACTTCTGCGTTATTTGAGCCAACTTTAGATTATGTTATCGTTAAAATACCTCGTTGGAATTTTAATAAATTTCCAGGAACAAACCGTAGCCTTGGTCTTCAGATGAAATCAGTAGGTGAGGTTATGGGTATTGGAAGGTCCTTCCAAGAAGCTCTTCAAAAGGCATGTCAATCTCTTGAAATTAATCGAAATGGTTTAGGGGCCGACGGGAAAGAGATGACCAATCAAAATGATATATTGCACAGTTTGGAAAACCCAAGTTGGAATAGATTGTTCCATATTTATGATGCTATCAAACTTGGTATTCCTTTTAAAACGATTGTTGAGAAAACTAAAATTGACATTTGGTTTTTAAAGCAGATTGAAGATTTAATCAAACTAGAAAATAGAATTGGAAAACACCATTTAGAATCCTTACCAAAAGATCTTTTGTTTGAAGCCAAGCAAAAAGGATATGCAGACCGCCAAATAGCTCACTTATTGAGATGTTTAGAGTCAGAAGTATATACCAAAAGAGAGGAAATGGGAATCAACCGTGTTTACAAATTGGTTGATACGTGCGCTGCAGAATTTGACGCAAAAACGCCCTATTACTATTCCACATTCGAACTGGAGAATGAAAGTATTGTTTCCGACAGAAAAAAGATAGTTGTATTAGGTTCCGGACCGAATAGAATTGGTCAAGGAATTGAATTTGATTATTCTTGTGTGCATGGGGTATTGGCTGCTAAGGAATGTGGATATGAAACAATTATGATTAATTGTAATCCCGAAACTGTTTCAACCGACTTTGATACTGCAGACAAATTATACTTTGAACCTGTATTCTGGGAGCATATTTACGATATAATCAAACATGAAAAACCCGAAGGAGTCATAGTTCAATTGGGCGGTCAGACAGCATTGAAATTAGCGGAAAAGCTAGAACGATATGGAATTAAAATCATGGGTACATCTTTTGAAGCTCTTGATTTAGCTGAAGATAGAGGTCGTTTTTCAAAAGTTCTTGAAGCAAACAACATACCTTTCCCTAAATACGGTGTTGTAGAAAGTGCTGAGCAAGCGCTTGAATTAGCTGATGAGCTAGGTTTCCCTTTATTGGTTCGACCGTCCTACGTTCTTGGAGGTCAAAAAATGAAAATCGTTATCAATAAAGAAGAGCTTGAGCATCACGTGGTTGACATCATTAATGAAATGGGAAACAACCAAATATTGCTCGATCATTTTATTGGTGGAGCTATTGAGGCGGAAGCTGACGCAATTTGCGATGGAAAAGACGTGTATATCATAGGCGTAATGCAACATATTGAACCAGCAGGTATTCATTCGGGTGACTCTTACGCAGTGTTACCTCCTTACAATTTGGGCGACTTTGTTATGCAACAAATTGAGGATATTACTAGAAAAATAGCTGTTGAATTGAAGACAGTTGGTTTGATGAATATTCAATTCGCCATCAAAGATGACAAAGTGTACGTTATTGAAGCAAATCCAAGAGCTTCTAGAACAGTGCCTTTTATTGCGAAAGCGTACGATGAACCGTATGTGAATTACGCTACAAAAGTTATGTTGGGAGCCAAAAAAGTTAAGGATTTTAATTTCAATCCTCGAAAAGAAGGGTATGCAATTAAAATTCCAGTATTCTCTTATGAGAAGTTTCCAGACGTAAAGAAAGAACTTGGACCAGAAATGAAGTCAACTGGTGAGGCGATTCGCTTTATTAAGAATTTAAAAGACCCATTCTTTACCAAGATTTACAACGAACGAAACATGCACTTATCAAAATAGATTGATGGTTGAAGCTAGTGCGACCGGGTTATTTCGAATGCTGTTAATTTTAATTGGCGTATTTGTCATTCTTCGATTTCTAGGGCAAGTTTTTGTTGCAAAAAACAACTTGTCTCGTCAGCAACAGATGAAGCAAAAAGAGGATGCAATGGCCAAAGAAAAAGAAAGAGCTCGTCAAAACGAAGGCAGAATTAAGATCATGCGTGAAAAACAGAGCTCAAAATCCAACGACGGAATTGTAGATGTTGATTATGAAGATGTTGAGGATTAGATGAAATTCATTGTTATTCATCAAAGAATTTCTATTTTTTAGTTATCTTCAACGCTTTTAAGAATCAACTCTTCTCATGGATATTAAATCTTTCTTTACCCGAAATTGGAAGCATTTTGCTAGCCTCTTAGTTATTATCATCGTTGTATTCTCTTATTTCAAATTACAATTTGAAGGATATGGATTAAAACAACACGATGTTAAGCAGTTCAAAGGTGCCGCTCATGAAATTATCGATTATCGAGAATCAAGCGGAGAAGAAATTCTTTGGACCAATTCTATGTTTGGGGGAATGCCTGCAGTACAGATAAGTGTTATTTATACAGGTAACGTAATTAAGCAGTCTTTCGATAAAGTAATAAAAGGAATTGGAGTCCCTGCTGCTTTTGTATTCGTTTCAATTTTAGGCTTTTACATCATGGCAGTTTGCCTAGGTATTAATCCATGGATTGGACTTATCGGCGGATTAGCGCTGGGATTTACTTCCTACGACATTATAATTCTACAAGCAGGTCATAAC
>JAHEMP010000282.1 GCA_024643585.1 Crocinitomicaceae bacterium
ATTTACCAAGTTTAACCCAGCATAGAGAACCCATGCTAATGCACCAATGGTTACAAAAAAGAAGATAATATTTCGAATCATAAGACCAAACGAATGGTGAACAAAGTTAATTCATGATTGAGTACTAACTAAGTAAGCCTAGAGATTCTCTCAACAAGGGTTTGTTTAATCTAGACTCAATTTCATCTGAATAATTGGAAGCAATTGAAATGAACTCCTATGATGAAGGCAGCTTCCATGTTTAGCGATAGCATCTCTGTGAATTTTAGTTGGGTAACCTTTGTTTTGTTTCCAATCGAAATGAGGGAAATCATCGTGAAGCTTAGCCATAATTTCATCTCTGTATTCTTTCGCTAAAATGGAGGCCGCAGCAATGGATTGAAACTTAGCATCTCCTTTTACGATACATGTTTCATCTACTTCCTTGTAGGGTTTAAATCGGTTTCCGTCGACCAAAATGTGATCAAAGGGAATTTGAATTTGATCCAGCGCTTTGTGCATGGCTTTAAAACTTGCCCAAAGTATATTTATTTCATCTATTTCCTCGGGAGAACAAATGCCCACTGCCCAAGCAAGTGACTTTTCTTCAATTTCTTTTTTTAGAATTTGTCTTGTCTTGGAGGTTATTTTTTTCGAGTCATTCAATCCTTTAATTGGGTTCATTGGATCCAAAATGACTGCTGCAGCTACCACCGGGCCCGCTAAGCAACCCCGTCCAGCCTCATCGCAACCAACTTCAATTCTATCCGATAGAAAAAAAAGTTTTAAAGGTTCGTGACTTTTTACGATTTTTTTCGTCTTATCTTTAGATATTGTTTGTTTTTTTGTCATTGGCACGAAAATAGCAATACAATTTAATGAATAATATAATTAATTCGAATCCTACGATTAAATAACTTACCATTAAAATATCGTATCTTTCGAGAACAAATGTTTAAAATCCTTATTATGAAAATGACTCGTTTTTTATCAGTAATAGTACTTATTTTAGGTTGTGCATTTATATCTTTTGGACAACAAAGAGTGGCAAAAGCTGTTTCTCCGGATAATTTTGAAACCTCTAATAAAAATGGAATATATTTCTTTCAAGTATCCGACGATATAACGGCTGACGAAGTAGCTAGGAATTCAGAGTACTACACCATGTATTTCTCAGTAGTTTACAGCGAAAAAAACCACCAAACAGTGATTACCATGAAAGACATGGATGACAGTTCAAAACACGTCATCTCTCGTTTTTTCATTTCATTAGGCATTAGAGAAATTGGTTACAATGGAGCGAATTACAGTGTTGAAGATTTTTACCAGAAATTTTTGAAATCTAAATAAATAGCAAGTTTCCAAGATTAACTATCTTTGCGCAAAATAAATAGTTATGAAATTTAATTTAATTGTAGGGTTTGTCTCGATATTGACCCTAGTTTCTTGTTCAAATTCGAAAATGAGCGACACTGCTAGTTTTGCGGAATATGGTCCTTATAAAGTTGAGGTTACCAAAGCGATACCGGTTCAAGCAATGATTGTAGATTTTACCGCAAAGGGAAATCAACGAACGGCGTATACTATTTCTGCTGATATTGAAGAAGTTTGTTCGAAAGCAGGTTGTTGGATTAACATTCAAAAATCAAAAGACGAAACTTTGATGGTAAGATTTAAGGATCACTTCACGATTCCAATCGATACCAAAGTTGGCACGACAGCGTTTTTGCATGGTGAGCTTTATACAGATACAGTTTCTGTTGATATGTTGCGACACTTTGCTGAAGATGCAGGTAAGACAGAAGACGAAATAATGAAAATTACAAGTCCTAAAATCACAACGAGTTTTGAGGCAGATGGAATTAAATTTGTCCCTGCTAAATAATTAGAAATTAATAAAAAAGAAAAAGCCCGCAATTTAATTATTGCGGGCTTTTTTTGTTTTTGATATTAATAACAATATTGATTAGCCTCAATTATTTTCCCAGCAATTACATGGCGTAATTCTTTCGGATTTATTTCATTGGTTTTTGTGAAACGTTTCACTCCCATCAACATCATCTTGCGCTCATCGCCTTCTGCAAAAGAGTAAATAGCGTCTTTAGCGTGTTTCGCAATCTTATCAGAAATATCAAAGAAATACGTTTTCACAATGGCAATTTGAGCTTCCAATTCGGCTTCTGATTTCGTCAGGAGAGCTTTTTGAACTCTTAACAATGCGCTTTCTGCTTGATAAGTATCTATAGCGATATCTGCAATGGACATTAAAACTTCTTGCTCTTTGCTCAAGGTTTGCATTAGTTTTTGAACCGCGGAACCAGCTACCATTAATAATGTCTTCTTGAATCCTTCGAGCATTTTTTCTTCCGTTCCAAAAATTCCCTCTGGCGCATCTCCGAAAGAAGGCACACTCATTAGTTCACTTGAAACAGCCATGGCAGGCCCCATAAGGTCTAATTCGCCTTTCATAGCTCTTTTTAGAATCATATCAACGGTCAACATACGATTGATTTCGTTTGTACCTTCGAATATTCTATTGATTCGAGCGTCTCTATAACCTCTTTCAACTGAAGATTCTGCAGAATAGCCCATTCCTCCAAAGATTTGAACTCCTTCGTCAGCTACGTAATCCAAACACTCTGAACCAGCAACTTTCATCATCGCACATTCTGCGGCGAATTGTTCAATTCCTTTTAGAGTAGCTTGACCTTTGTCCATGCCTCCTTCTTGAAGTGCATGAATTGCATCGCTGATGTTTTGACTTACTCGATAGGTTGCAGATTCTAATACATACGTTAGAACTGCTTGCTGAGATAATTTGTATTTGATGGCACCATATTTTGAAATTGGACGACCAAATTGTTCGCGTTCGTTAGCATACTTTATTGATTCTGTTATGGTTGCTTTTGAACCACCCAAAACACCTGCGGCTAATTTTATACGACCGATGTTCAAAATATTGATTGCGATTTTAAATCCGTTTTCACGCTCCGATAGCATGTTTTCAACTGGCACTTTTACATTATTGAAAAATACTTGACGGGTAGAAGAGCCTTTGATTCCCATCTTTTTCTCTTCAGGGTTCAAAGAAATTCCTTCTGTATCTGCTTCAACCAAAAACGCAGTCAAATTTTTATCGTCTCCAATTTTTGCAAAAACGGTCATGAAATTGGCAAAACCACCGTTGGTTATCCACATTTTTTGTCCAGTGATCAAATAGTGCTTTCCGTCCTCGGACAAGA
>JAHEMP010000283.1 GCA_024643585.1 Crocinitomicaceae bacterium
TCGGTAACGGGTCCGCCGGCAACACCTACATTAAAGGTTCCAGCCTGTCTCAACATCAAAGAAGTGGTCATGAATCCACCAAAACTCCATCCGTGAACTGCCAAACGCTCGCCATCAACATAAGGAAGTGATTTTAAATACTCAACACCTGTCATCTGGTCTTCTATTTCAACTGTTCCGACTTGGCGGTGAATTTGACTTTCAAAGGCAAAACCTCTTTCACCCGATCCGCGATTGTCCAAGGTGAAAACGATGTATCCTTGGTCTGCCATCCAATGCATCCACAAGCTCGCGCCATCCAACCAAGAATTCGTGATCATTTGTGCGTGAGGTCCACCATATACATAAACCAAAACCGGGTATTTTTTATTGGCATCAAAGTTTTTCGGTTTGATCATACGGGTGTACAATATTGTGCCGTCTTTGCCTGTCAATTCACCTATGGTAGTTGTTCCAATATCGACGCCTTCGTATTTGTTTGTTCCCGTTAAAAGCGTTTTTTCTTTCTTGCCTTTGGACGTGTAAACCATCGATTTTTTAGGTACTGAATGTGAAGAAAACTCATCAAAAACATATTGTCCATCGGATGAAATTTCCACATTGTGCGTTCCTTCCTCTTGAGTAATTAAAGTTTGTTTACCCGATAAATCTACGCTGTAAACCAAGGTGTTCAATGGATTTGGACCCGTTGCCGTAAAATAGATTTGAGTTCCATTGGCAAATGCTCCAACGAAATCTTTCATGACAAATTTGTTGTCAGTCAATTGTTTGATCAATTTTCCATTGAAGTCATAGTAATACAAATTGTTGAACCCAGATTTTTCCGAAACCCAAATGAAATTGTTGCTTTTGTCCGACGGAAAGAAGGCCGGATGCTCTGGTTCGATCCATTTGGCATTGTTTTCTTCCAATAAGGTACGAACGAATTTTCCTGTTACTGCATCATAAACATTCAGTTTCATTGCATTTTGACCCCGATTGACTTCTGCAATCACAACGTATTTGTTGTCCGGTGTCCAAGACAAATTCGTTAAGTAATCTTCTGAATCGCCCATTGGACTTATAAATACCGTGTTTTTGGTTTCCAAATTGTATACACCAACTCTTGGTTTTTCAGATTTCTGCCCTGCCATAGGGTATTTTATGGATTTCAAAGCACCTGGGTTAGCGTTATTGTCCAACAAAGGATAGTCGTGCACATTGGTTTCATCTTTTTGGTAGAAAGCCAATAACTTTCCATTTGGCGACCAGAATATTCCGTTGGTAATTCCAAATTCACTTCGCGCTATTGCTTGTCCTGAAACAATGTTTTTGTCGTCGTTTAAAGTGACTTTGATTTTCTGTCCATCGGTTGTTTGAATATACAAATTGTTCGCTCGTGTATACGCAACGTTTTCTGTTGTAGGTTCAAAAGTTGCATTTTCGGCGTCGTCTCCAAGTGTAACAAGCGTTTTTCCATCTTTTGAAACCGTATTGTAACTGTAATAGTTCATTCCATCGTTTACCCAAAATTCGTTTTCATTTTTCCATTGAAAACCCGAAAACCAAGGAAGTTTAGCTTTTAGGGCTTTGTTTAACTCATCGATTGAAAGTAAGTCTTTAGCTTCCGTATTGGTGAAGGACGCTTTCTTCAAAGTCCGATACCCTTCAAGATAGGTGTAACAATCTGTATTTGGAATCCACTTAAAGAAAGGCATGCTTTCTGGAGCAAATTTTCGGTATTGTTGCAATACCGCGTCTTCCAATGTCAGTTTGGTTTGGGCATTCGAGTTACCTAAAATGAGGAAAAAGGAAAGGGCAATTAAAATGTACTGTTTCATGTTATCGTTTTAATAATTTAGAGAAAAATTGTTCTATCGGTCGAGCCGTTTTGTAGGCGTTTAAAACTATTTGATCAAAATCTTTTTCGAGTATGATTTCTGGAGGATACTCTGCGAAAAAGTAAAATTGTTTGTTGTAAATTAAGGGTTCGTCCTCGCTTGCATTTTTTAGTTCTTTTGGAATAACCTTGTTTTGTTCACCACGAATTTGACCAAAAAATGATTCGAAGTTTTTGTCGGTGTACAACTTTTTAAATTCCTTGGTATGGGCGGCGATACCCTCACGAATTTGCAGCAAGGAATCTTTATCCAATTCATACAATCCGCCATAGACACGAAAATGCTCGGGTCCCAATTCAAAATACGTTCCTTCCGCCATATAATTTTTCTTGCCGCCTACCAAAATAGCCGCGCTGACGTTCATTTTATAAGGCGTTTTGTCTTTCGAAAACCGTATATCGCGATTAATCCGAAAGATACAATCTTTGTTTTGTAGCTCCGCTAGTTTTGGATTTATCGTACCTAATTCTTTGATCATATGATCAACAAATGCCTTAAAAGGTTCGCGAATATTGTTTTCGTATCGACTGCGGTTTTCGTCAAACCATTCCTTATTGTTGTTGGGAGCGAGATCCTTAAAGAATTGAAGAAAATCGGGATTAAAAAATGTCATCTCGGAATTTTAGAATCCAAATATAAGGTTTTTCCATACGATATAGAACTGTATAATTTCGACCAAATTGTAGGTTGTGACCATAATATACGTGTCGATATTTATTTACTTTCGTGGAAAATTGTATTTCATGAAAATCTTTTTCTACGCAGTTGTTGTAACGCTTTTTACGACTTATCAAGCCCAAGCATCCAGTCTAACCATTTATTTAAGTGCTTGCAGAAGTGAATGTGATACAGAGATAGGATTGGTAAAAGTGTACAAGGGGCGGAAATTGATTCACAAAAGCAAGTCTTTAAAGACAGTCATTGAAAATTTGTCTGCTGGAACATATTATGTTCGTTACAACTCTATAGCTGAGAAAAAACGTGAATTGGAAGTTATCATTTCAGAAAAAGAAAATAGAGTATTAACATTGTGCTTCGATGATTTTGAATATTACAAAAAGCAATCCGCATCCGCTATTGACGAATTACAAGTCAATGAGAAAATAGAGATTCATTATTCGGGTAAATTGAAAAAGGCAATAAAAAAAGACTCCATTTCATTCTTCCGGACGGGTTCGGATTATTTTTTGCAATACCACGGCACCGCTCGCAAGCTAACAGAAGTGGAAAGGGAAGTTATTCGAGAATTCGAATATTTTTTGAACTACTTTTCGCGGAAAGGACGGGGTAAAAAGAAAGACCTTTACCTTTTTCAATACAAGGAAATGACCCTAAAAC
>JAHEMP010000045.1 GCA_024643585.1 Crocinitomicaceae bacterium
AAGTACTTTCCTTCAGATGATTACCAATAACATTCCCGTTGATTCAGGGAAAATCACGGTTGGAGAAACTGTTTTATTTGGATACTACAGTCAAGAACTATTAGAAACGGATACCGACAAAAAAGTCATCGACGTTATACGCGATATTGCCGAATATATTCCTTTGGAAAAAGGAAAACAACTGACGGCGGCTCAACTATTGGAGAAATTTTTATTCCCGCGGCACATGCACTACCAGTTTGTGTATAAGTTGAGTGGTGGTGAAAAGCGTCGATTGAAATTATTGACCATTCTGATGGGCAACCCAAATTTCTTGATTCTCGATGAACCAACAAACGACCTAGATATATTCGTAATGGCAGTTCTTGAAGACTATTTACGCCAATTTGAAGGTTGTTTAATCGTTGTGAGTCACGATAGATACTTCATGGATAAAATGGTGGATCATCTCTTCGTTTTTGAAGGTGAGGGTCAGATAAAAGACATCACCGGTAATTACACAACATTCAGACAAGTTCAATCCAAAGGACCTAGTCGACCAGCTGAAACAAAAATCATTGAAGAAAAGTCGCCAGAAACCCCTACCCCATCTAAACCTCAAGTTTCTGAGGAGAAGAAAAAATTATCTTTCAAAGAAAAGTTGGAATACGATACTATAGAAAAAGAATTGGAAGATTTAGAGAGTAAAAAAGACGCATTTACGGCCGTTCTTTCCTCTTCAACAGCAACCAACGAAGAATTGACCAACGCAGGAATGAAATTGAAGGAAATAGTTGATGCTATTGAAGCAAAAACAGAGCGATGGATGGATTTGGCCGAAAGAGTATAGAACTTACTTTACTTCTTTTTCAATACAAACAAATCCTTACGTCTATCCTTTAAATTGCGTACAGCTCCAAACTGGTTCAGCTCTCGCAATAAATCAATGTCTACATCCGCAATAAGGATCATTTCCGTATTTGTGGTTGCCTCAGCCTTAATTCCATTTGCTGGGAACGAGAAATCGCAAGGAGTGAAAACCATAGATTGAGCAAACTGGATATCCATGTTGTGTACTTTAGGTAAATTACCGACACTTCCGGCAATCGCTACATAACATTCGTTTTCTATTGCCCTAGCTTGCGCACAATGTCTCACACGTGAATAGCCATTTTGTGTATCTGTTAAGAATGGGATGAAAAGAATATCCATACCGTCGTCAGCTAATAAACGACTTAACTCTGGGAATTCGGAATCGTAACAGATTAATACACCTATTTTTCCACAATCCGTATCAAAAGTTTCAAGTTTATTTCCTCCTTGCATACCCCAAACTTTCGCTTCGTCAGGGGTGACATGCAATTTTTCGTACCGTTCCAAAGTTCCATCCCGGCGGCATAAATACCCAACGTTGTAGAGTAAGTCACCTATCATTTCAGGCATACTTCCTGTAATGACATTTATATTGTAAGAGATGGCCAATTCCGAAAACTTAGCCACAATTTCTGGAGTATGTTTTGCCAATTCACGTATAGCTTCCGATTCTGGCATGTGATTGTTATCAGCCATTAAAGGAGCATTAAAAAATTCTGGGAAGAGCGCAAAATCAGATCGATAAGCCGAAACGGCGTCAATGAAATATTCCGCTTGTTGCATCAATTCCTTTTGGTTCTCATACAAACGCATTTGCCACTGAATTAACCCAAGACGAACAATCTTCTTCTTTGTAGCTGCCTTTTGTGTTTCTTTTTCGTAATAAATATTATCCCATTTCAACAGAACAGCAAATTCATTTGAATCTTTATCGCCCTCCAAATACCCTCTTAAAATTTTGGATGGATGGAAATCGTTTGACATTTGAAAATTTAGAACAGGATCGTGAATCTCTTTTCTTTTAACGGCCTCGATATATTGTTTCGGGGTATATTGTGCCTTGTATTTATGATAATTAGGAATGCGCCCTCCAAAAGCTATACCCTCCAAATTTAATTTTTCACACAACTCTTTCCTGTAGTCATACAAGCGACGACCTAATCTTAGTCCACGGTATTCTTTTTTTATAAAAACATCTATTCCATATAGGACGTCGCCGTCAGCAGTGTGCGTATCAAAGGAATAAGCACCCGTTATATCTTTATACGTGTGTTTGTTTTCAAACTTTTCAAAATCTACGATTATACTCAATGCACATCCGGCCAATTGTCCGTTTACCTTAATTACGACCTGTCCTTCTGCAAATTTATCAATCAGGGATTGGATATGTGGTTCTTTCCAGTAGGAATTTGGCATGTTCGGGTAGGCTTCTATCATGGCGTCTTTCAACTGTTGATAGTCGTCCATGGTTAGAAATTTCAATTCAATATTTTCGATATTCTCTGAAAATTGACTCATTTATTGTGTTTTCGATTTTTAAGAAGCCTAAAGTTAGTTATTTCAATTACGAATAATGGATTTTGAAGCCATTTTAAAGATAAAAGACTAAATTGCCCCCCCAAATAAACATGTTTATCGTTTATCTAAATAGAAAACTTAAATATAAAAATTATGAAAAAATTTACACTTTCAATTTTGTTAGCACTCGGACTGCTATCAAGTGTTTCGATTCATTCACAGTGTGTCGCAAACGGGACCTTAACCGCGACGGGAACGGCTGGCGAGTTTACAATTACTGATTTGTCGACGATTTCCTCGACTGGCACATCCTTTGTAATTTTCTCAAATGGGGATTATGTTAATTTACAGCCATCGACAACAACTGCGACATATCAATTTACTGCCAACGGAACCTACAATTATTGTTTCACGGTTATGGATTCCTTGACTACATTTTGCTATGATACCTTATGTGGTTCAATAACTGTTACTGGAATCACAACGCCACCTGTCCCATGTCAATCTTCGTTTACAATTCTTCAGGACTCAACCAACCCGGGAATTTATTGGTGCTGGAATCAAGCGACAGGAAGTTCTCCTGCCTCTTCACTTAGTTATTTTTGGGATTTTGGAGATGGGACGAGCAGCACACTAGCCTATCCAACTCACACTTATTCAAGTCTGGGAGTTTATACGATTTGTTTAACAATAACAGAAGCAAATACATCTTGTACTAGTACATATTGTGATTCAATAATTGTTTCGGTAAAAGCGAGTGGCACCACCCTAAATGTATTGCCTCCTGGTGCTTCTGCTTCCATTGATGAAGTGCAGTCCATTAGCTTATTGAAAACGTATCCAAATCCTGTTGAAAATAATTTTATTTTGGAATTTAATTCTTCAACTTCAGACGAAATAGTAGTTAGAATAGCAAGTTTAACCGGACAAATAATTTCTTCAACCTCAATAACAAAAGGAATTGGTCAAAACAAAATGAATATTAATACATCCGATTTAAATTCTGGCACGTATTTGGTAAGCGTATCGGACGGTAGCAATTCTCAAACTTTGAGAATAGTGAAAAAGTAATTTTTACCTACCTACTGCAAGGGCTGATTCATAAATTTGAATCAGCCTTTTTTCAATATCCGGAAAAAATTTGAATCAAATAAGATGAAGAACAATTAGAGCTAGTGC
Organism: Crocinitomicaceae bacterium; assembly: GCA_024643585.1. Taxonomy (GTDB): domain Bacteria; phylum Bacteroidota; class Bacteroidia; order Flavobacteriales_D; family Crocinitomicaceae; genus UBA2040. Next base: position 3,550 of record JAHEMP010000045.1, read on the forward strand.
AGCTGGAATTCCCTGAACAAAAAGAATTCTTTTCGACACTGATTTAGCTCCATATAGTGCGGCTATTAGCACACAACTTAAAAAGAAAACAGCTATATAAAAAGACCATTGATGATTTTCAATTAATAGGGACCATACTAAACCTGCTGCTAGAAAACCATTGTACAAACCTTGATTTGCTGCCATGGATTTTGTAGACTTAAACATTTCTTCAGGCATAGCCCCTTTGAACGTTTTCTTTCCTAAGGTTTCCCAAGCGAACATTTCCATATAAAGTATGTAAATGTGCTCTATTGCAACGATACTGACTAGAATTTTTGCTAAAATGACCATTAATGTATTCTAAGAAATTAATCTAAAATACAAAAAAAACAGCATGTTGATTTGATGGGCCTAATTCGTAACATGCACAGGGACGGAAGAATAACATAATTTGCTGCAACTAATGACCAACCAAAATCGTATTTAAAAAAGAAATTGCCCCCCCTTATCCCTAAATTCATACGTTACTTCTTTAGAACCTTGAGGTGATTTAGATTGACTTTTGTTTAAGAGGAAGGATAAAAGAAAATAAACGAGCAGAATGTTTACTGCGCAAAGATGAATAATTAGATTGGAAATTACTGACTCACTTATAAAGTCCATTAAGAATAATGATCGAAAGGTTGTTACCGAGTTGTATAAAGAAACTTTTTCCGTTTTAATGAGTGTAGTTGTGCGTTACAAACAAAATTCTGAAGATCAAATGTCGTTGGTAAATAATTCATTTCTGAAAATAATTTCGAAAATCGATCAGTTCAAAGTAGGGACATCCTATTATTCTTGGGCTAAACGTATAGTGCAAAATGAGGTTATTGACGATTTTAGAAAAGAAAAAAAATACAAGGAATTATTCCAATTTGAAGAAGAAATGGGCAATTATGACAACGAAGAAATTGTCGAAGAAACGGAAGGTGAATTTAATGCAGAAGAATTGCAAGCCATGTTGGATACTTTGCCTCCAGCGACCAAAGTAGTTTTCAACCTATTTGCCATAGACGGGTACAAAGCGGCTGAAATAATGGATGAGTTGAATATTGGATACGAAACCGTAAAATGGCACCTTAAAGAGGCAAGAAAGAAATTAAAAGTATTGATGGCAAATCAATCATTGACAATCAAATAGTGAAAGAAGAAAGAAACCATATCGATAAATTGTTCCAAGAAAAATTGGGCGAACGTTCTTTTGACGTTTCTGCTGCTTTTTTAGCGGATATGGAAGCTAAATTAGATGGAAACAATGCATCAAATGTTAAAGGTGGATGGATAAATTTCTATACTGCCCTATTTTTTATCGTTGTATTTTTCAGTGCTATCGCTATCATAAAATATGAAAAAACAATTACTAAATCTTTGGACCTTGTTTCAACTTCATACCAGATAAATAAAATTGAAACATCCCATAGAAATACGAGTCAAAATGAAAACCCTGATCTCATCTCGACCTCAAAACTTTCTAAAAAACAAGAAAATCAATTAAATAAGAATACCGCTGATTTTTCGACGGAAACGAGCTCCAAAAACAGGCTGGACACCAATTCATCAAAACCTGGGGACAACGGGTCTTTTACACCAACAAAAATCCAAGGGACTGAGCGTTCAACAATTAAAATCTCTTCTCAAACACAGGCCAACGAGAATGTTAAATCAATAAAAACTAAAAAGGAAGTTAAAGAAGGTGCAACTAATCTACAATCTTCATCGAATGATAATCTTTTGAATGCTGAATTTGAGAAGAAAGAAATTACAAATTCTCAAGTAAGCTCAGAAGGTAAATCCACGGGAAACAAAAAATTGAACTCATTAGATAGACAAGAATATTATGCTCATGAACCTATCAAAGACACACTGCGCCAATGTAAAACTGTAGTTCGCGACTCAATAGTTATAAGAGATTCCGTCGTAATTAGAGATTCCGTCGTTGTAAGAGATTCTGTGGTGTTGAAATACCAAAAAGACCCAAATAGAAAGCTGAAATTCGAAGCTCAAGCCTATGCTGGCTTTATGCGTGTGCAACCCAAAATTGTGAGTCCTTTCGACTCTTACAAAACGGCATTAGCATCTAGTGAACAGAAAATAGTAAGCCCGGATTTTGGATTTCAATTGAATGCATATTACCATAAATGGACAATGGGTTCTGGAATGAAATATTATCAATTTGGGGAGAAAACGAATTATTCAACTTTGAAAGTTGATCAGTCTATAGGTCAAATTGATACTAATACCATAATTGTTTATTTAGATTCGCTTGGACAAATTATCATACCATCTCCTTCTAATCCAGCGTTTGATTCTATAATCACCACGCAAATTGATACTTCATTTATTTACGATTCTGTTAGTAACAATAGAGATTGGCAAAATTCATATACTCGTTTTGTAATTCCATTGAATTTTGGTTACCGAATTGATTATAAAGATTGGTCCTTTATACCAAGATTAGGCTTAAACTTTGAATTTAGCACTACTCGTCAAAAGGGACTTTACATTGACGCTTTAAAGGAGGAATTTATCGAATTAGAGCAAAGAAAATTTGAAATGTCTTATCAATTATCAATTGAATTGAGAAGAAGTTTTGGCAACTGGCATGCATTTATAAATCCGTATTACCGAAGCAACTTGGGGTATGTTATTGATACGCCAGACCTAAAACGCAAATATGGTGGATTTGGTGCTACGTTTGGAGTAGGATTGGAATTTTAGCCTAAAGCCAAAATTATCCTAAAATAGTTATTGTTACTTATTCTATTTCATTTGGAGGACTGTCGATCTTCAAGGATTCAACTTCTTCTTTCTTGTTCTTGTTAAAAATAAATTTTCGAATAGCAACAAATGCGCCTGCTACTGCCAAGGCAATTATTTTCCAAAATTTTAATAATAGGGCAAAGAATCCAACTTTTGCCAACACTTTCCCAGCGACCAATCCTCCAATTGTCCATTCCGCAACATGATCGTTGCTAGAATCAAATTCATCGTATCGGAATCCTTTATTGTATTTTACCATGTTTAACACGGCTGGAATGTCTTTTTTTACTGCAGCTAATTCGCTTTGCATGGCAATGGCATTCAAAATCAATACGCCTTTCCTACCTAAAACCCGAATATTATAATTCAAGGTAATATCCTCGGCTTCACCAAACTTAAGACTCTTTGCCCAATGCAAAACCTTTCTTTCTTTATCATAAAAAGGTTTAGAGGCCCAGCCTAGCATGTATACAGGTTCATAACCTTGTTGGGCGCGCATTTTATTTTCTTCAATCTCATCCTTCCGCAAATCAGCCAACATTTCATCGTAATCAATATCGTCTGCGTCATCGTCTTCAACATAACCCATTTCCTCGTATTCAATATTGAAAACATACCCATCAAAGGCAAGCACTTTCTGTTTTTCTGGTATAATAAAACCAAAGGACTGGGAAGATTCTTTTGGATTTCCCCAGATATTGTATAGTACATCTTCCGCTTGTTCCGCATTTAGGTATTTATAACCTTTTGGAATTGTGACGTTTGCCACACCATTGCTCAATCGAATAGTGCCGTATTGAAATTTAAAGGTGTCTTCAATGGAGTCTAGGTATTTTTGATAATCGAACGTTGTCGAATCTTCTTGAGACACCGCATTATAGCTAATAAATAGAAATAGAAAAATCAGAGTACTTGATTTCATGAATAATGGTTTATAGTGTTAACTGCGCACAATATACTACTATTCTTTATTCCACCGATACTATTGAAATCCTTTTATTTTGAAAGGTAAAACTTTCATTCGCTTTTTTCCCTTTGAGCTGCTGGCCCATTGGGCTTCCCAAAGAAAGGACAAATATTTCTGTTCCTTCAACATTAATTTTACCCAAAGCAAACGACAAATAGAAGTTGCCTTCGTTCGTGCAAACCAGACTACCCAATTGAACAGAATTATTTTTTTGTATGGGTAAAAGCATCCCCAAAATTCGAATAAATTCTTGTGCTTTGGCCATTTGTGCATGGGCTTTTTCTTCCTCCTGCTGCAACATTGCCATACCCGTTTCGTACTTGTCACCAGCGCTACTTTTGGTCTCGTTTTCTTTTGAAAAATTGATAGAATCAATTTCCTTTTGGGTTTCCTCAATTCGAGAAGCGACGATTTCTTTAAGCCGGGTAACGATCTTATTTTTATCCATTCTATCCAAAAGTAGAAAAAACTTTCACTACAATTTCATACCTTTGCCCCGTCTTATTTAAAAGTTAGACACTTTTTGTTAAACAAGGTAAATTACTAATTTCAAATCAAGGTGAATTGAAATTAGGTTTTAAGCCGCAATATTCATAGCATGCAACTGTGTAATACGCTAAACAAAGAGGAACTTGAAAAAAAATTACGAGCTGACGGTGCGCAGTTTGTGACAGTTTCTTTTTATCAATACGCCCGAATTGAAAACCCTCAATTGTTTCGTGATCACCTGTATCAACATTTTGTTGATCTTAAAATCGTTGGTCGAATTTATGTAGCCAAAGAAGGGATCAATGCGCAAATATCAGTGCCAACGGACAACATCCATTTGATGCGCGAATTCTTGAATGAAATAGATTTTCTAAAAGGAATTCGACTTAACATGGCCGTTGATGAAGCCGAAGCGGAATTTCCATTCATAAAATTGAAAGTAAAAGTTCGAAACAAAATTGTAGCGGATGGCTTAAATGACGACACTTTTGATCCCTCTAACAAAGGAAAACACCTTTCAGCTGAGGAATTCAATGAATTGACAGACAAAGAAGATACGATTCTAATCGATTTCAGAAATCACTACGAGTCGGAAGTTGGTCATTTCAAAGGAGCTATTACACCAGATGTAGATACTTTCCGTGAGTCTCTTCCATTAATTGAAGAAGAATATCTGAAAGGAAACGAAGACAAAAATTTGGTGATGTATTGCACTGGAGGAATACGTTGCGAAAAAGCGTCTGCTTGGTTCAAACACAGAGGATTCAAAAACGTACATCAATTGGAAGGTGGGATTATCAAATACGCAAACGACTGCAAAGAAAGAGGTGTTGAAAATAAATTCATCGGTAAAAACTTTGTTTTCGACGAAAGACGTGGTGAACGAATTTCAGATGATATCATTTCTGTATGCCATCAATGTGGAAATCCTGCCGACACACATACTAATTGTAAAAGCGATGCTTGTCACCTACTTTTCATTCAATGCGATTCTTGCAAAGAAAAAATGGACAATTGTTGTTCTACGGATTGTTACGATTTCATTCAGCTGCCAGAAGAAGTTCAAAAAGAACAACGCAAAGGTTTGCAAAATTCCAACTTAATTTTCAAAAAAGGTCGCTCAGAGAAATTGCCTTTTCAAAGAAAAAATATCGTTTTAGATTCCGAGGGTAGTTGTTAAAACAGATTAAATAGTCAGTAAGAAACGTGGCTTAAAGTCTTTCGTTTTCTTTAAAAAACTATCTTTAGACTCAACTTTATAAGCAACTATTGTGATTCAATACATAACCTGGAACGTTACCCCTGAAATTGTTGACGGCTGGAAAACACCAAATCTTTACGGACTTTTGTTTGTTACTGGGCTAATACTTGGCTATTTCGTGGTAAAACGCATGTTCAAACGCGAAAATATGTCAGATGACAGTTTGGACAAGTTGGTCATGTATATGGTAATTGCAACAATAGTTGGAGCACGTTTAGGTCATGTTTTGTTCTATGGTCCATATTGGGATGCAGTTGATGCAAATGGCATTATGCAACATGGCTATTTCTCTCATCCACTGGATATTTTCAAAGTTTGGGAAGGCGGATTGGCCAGTCATGGTGGCGTAATTGCGATTATAATTGCTTTGTACATTTATTCTAAACGAGTCGTAAAAAAACCGATGTTGTGGATTTTGGATCGAATTGCCGCACCGGGAGCGATTGGCGCAGCATTCATTCGTTTTGGAAACCTAGTCAACTCCGAAATTGTTGGTGATCCTACAAATGTGCCTTGGGCATTTAGTTTTCCGCATTATTTCAACGAAGTAACCATGAATTATGATGCTACACCTCGCCATCCAGCGCAGTTGTACGAGGCATTGGCGTATTTATTTATATTCGGAATTATGATGTTCTTGTTCTACAAAAAAGAACTTTACGCTATACCAGGCAGGGTTTTTGGTTGGTTCATCATGCTTTTATTTTCCGCTCGCTTCCTAGTAGAATTTGTGAAGTTGGGTCAAACTGATCGTGATGCTGAATTTTTACTAAATACGGGACAAATGTTGAGTATTCCATTTATTATTGTAGGAGCTTATTTTGCTTTCAGGAAGGTAAAAGGGTCAATCAGCAAATAGTATCCTCATCCTAAATTCTTCTCGAAGAAATTCCACAATGAATCATTTGGAACAGGCGCAATAACATTAATTTGTTCTTTCGTCACGGGATGTTCGAAGCTGACATTCCTTGCGTGCAAAGAGATTGATTTATCTGGATTAGATCTTTTAGCACCGTATTTTAAATCTCCTTTGATGATACAACCTATTGTCGACAATTGACAACGGATTTGGTGGTGACGACCCGTTTCTAATTGTATGGATAACAAATGGTATTTATCGCTTGATGCTAAGTGTTTGTAATTTAAGATGGCCTTTTTACTTCCATCCACCTCTTTCATATGCGCGTAACTTTTGTTTTGCTTTTCGTTTTTTTTGAGATAGTGAATTAAGGTTCCTTCTTTTTTTTCAGGCATTGACTCCACTATTGCCAAATAGGTCTTATTTACTTCTTTCTCTCTAAACTGTTTTGAAAGTCGCTCTAAAGCTTTGCTAGTTCTAGTGAAAATCAAAGCACCGCTAGTTGGTCTATCCAAACGATGAACGACACCACAGTATACGTTTCCCGGCTTGTCATACTTTATTTTCCAGTATTCTTTAATTTTATCGGGAAGCGGAACATCTCCAGTTTTATCTCCTTGTGAAATATCGGATGCTTTTTTGTTTACCACAAGAACGTGATTGTCTTCGAAAAGTATCTCCAATCCGAAATCAGCGGGGTTTACCATGAACTAGTATTGTTCGTTTTCGTTCGGGAAATCACCAGACTTCACATCTTCGATATAACGTTGAATCGAACCCATCATTTCCTCGTAAAGATTATTGTATTTCCTTAAAAACCTTGGACTGAATTCATTGTTGATGCCAAGCATATCGTGAACAACCAAAACTTGGCCGTCAACCCCATTACCTGCGCCTATTCCAATGATTGGAATTGATACACTTTTGGCCACTTCTTCCGCTAAGTCTGCCGGAATTTTTTCCAAAACAATGGCAAAACAACCTGCTTCTTCTAGCAATTTAGCATCTTCAATCAACCTCTGAGCTTCTTCGTCTTCCTTCGCACGAACGGTATACGTTCCAAATTTGTAAATTGACTGCGGAGTTAAACCTAAATGTCCCATGACGGGAATTCCAGCAGTGAGTATACGCGTTACAGATTCAATTACTTCGCGACCACCTTCTAGTTTAATAGCATGTGCACCAGATTGCTTCATAATTCGAATTGCACTAGAAAGTGCTTCGCGTGAATTTCCCTGGTAAGAACCAAAAGGCATATCAACCACCACCAACGCTCTATTGACACCACGGACAACTGAAGAGGCGTGGTAAATCATTTCATCCAAAGTTATAGGCAAAGTCGTTTCGTGGCCAGCCATAACGTTGGAAGCTGAATCACCGACTAAGATTACATCAATTCCAGCGGTATCAATAATACGAGCCATTGAGAAATCGTAACCGGTCAACATGGATATTTTAACCCCAGCATTCTTCATTTCTTGAAGTGTGTGGGTCGTTACTCTTTTAACGTTTTTGTGAACTGACATATTGAAATTATTACGAATTATTGATTTACGAAAGTACGTTTTTTATATAATTCGTAATTGATTAACCTTCTGAAACTACTTTATAGGCTTCTTTTTCGCTTGACCCAATATGAAAAATGGCGTCTCCCTTATTAACTACAGGCGATTCGTTGATGCAAAAAATGTAACCGTCTTCCCAAGCTTTCACTTTACGCTCCACTTTTCCAAAAGGATCTGTAATCACTCCTATCATTTCGTTTTTGCGAACTTTTTGTCCGTTTTCAACATAGGACAAGAAAAGACCAGAATTTAAGGCTCTCATCCATTTGTCGGAACGCAAAATAATTGAGTCCCTGTCGGAAGTTACTTTTTCTTTAAAGGACCGCATCCCCAAATGCACCAGAATTCTTTTTACGCCCATTACTCCTTCATGAACGACACTTTCTTCAATGGAGTCGGCCTTTCCACCCTCAAAAAGCAAAATTTGCTTGCCTCGAGATATCATAGCATCACGTAGTGATTTCGGGATCAGGTTCGAATGGACAATGAAAGGCGGATTAAAGGCTTTTGCCAATTCTACACTTCGAGGGTCCTTTAATACACATCTTACTTGTGGCGCATTGTTTCGCTGTCTAGCCC
>JAHEMP010000046.1 GCA_024643585.1 Crocinitomicaceae bacterium
TCTTGAGCAATAGTGTTATATAAATTGAAGCTTCCTCTTTTTCTTTCTTGGTCTGATAAAAAATTACAGAACGGTACTGTGGGCCTCTGTCCGGACCTTGTTGATTTAAAGTAGTTGGGTCGTGGGATCCAAAGAATACTTTCAACAAAGTAGAATAGGAAACGATGGTAGAATCGTAATACACTTTTACAGCTTCAGCATGTCGTGTTTTTCCACTACTTACCAATTCATAACTTGGATTCTTCTCTGTTCCTCCAGAATAACCCGACTCAACTTCTCCAACCCCTTTTACAGATTCAAAAACAGCTTCCACACACCAAAAACAACCACTGGCAAAGTAAGCCACGGCATTCGTTTTTACTGGTTCGGTTACTCGGTCTTTTGAAAATTCATTTGAGATTTCCGAAGGACTGGTTGCAGAGGAATTTTGACACGCCATTGCGCCAAAAACAAACAATGTTAGAATAATTGATTTCATATTAAATAAACGTTTAAAGAAGGTGTATAGTTTTAAAACTCTACAATTCGTCTTCGCTTATTTTATCTCCTCGGAGAATACGGTAGCGTTTTCGGGCTTCTATAGTATACAAACTACCTTTGTAATCAAATAGAATTCTACGGTAATATTCCGAAGCTTTTTCGCTGTCGTTTAATTGATTTTGATAAATATCACCCAATTGAAAAACAGCATCATCAGCTAAAATATCGAATTGATAGTATTTTAATAACTCATCTAAGTATTTGACGGCCTCGAGCCATTTTCCTTGCATTTGCATGGCAGAAGATTTTTTCAAAAGAATGTCATCGCCCAATGAATGATAGTTGTAGACGGTTTGAATGCTATCGAAATAAACGAAGGCTTCGTCGAATTTGTGTTGCTCAATTAGCAAATCGCCTTTTGCAAACCAGTTCATGGCTTCGTAATTGCTATCTAATCCGTAATTTTCTGTAATCAACAATGACAATTGCATGGCGTCATTGGCAATCAACTTAGTCGTAGATTGTTTTAGTACATCCAGTTGGGATTGCGCAAAGTCAAATTCACCATCGTAATAATATATGCGGGCATTTTTAAACTTCGCCTCCTGTCCAATGGGTTCGTATTTGAAGTCTTTATCAATTTGCATATAGTAAATGGACGCCTCCCAAATATCTGCATTTAAGACCTCAATATCTGCTAATTGCATTTTAGTTTCGGCCTTTTGCATATCAGTCAATCCCGGAATAGTCAATGCTTCAGACAATCTTTCAATTGCTTTCAAGGGTTTGCCAGCATAAAAAGCCTCTATATGGGACAATTCAAGTATTAATTCCAGCGTATTTCGTCTTTTACCTAACCTATTCAGTGCCTCCTCATATTCACCAATGGCTTCTTGAACTTCTTGAGGGCTATAATTTCTATCCGTTGTTACTTCAACGTATCTAGTATTTAATAAAGCCATTTCTGCGGCGTAGAAAAACCGTTTATCTGCACCAAGTTCCCTAACGTATTTGAATGCCTTACGAGCGACAGCGTATTCTTTATTTTCAAGGCACATTTTGCCTAAATCAAAAACCCTTGCTCCCTCGCCACCTTCTCGTCGATCCATTGCTTCAGTCTGAACCAACGCAGCATTGAAGTTGCGCTTTTGAATGAATAGCCAAATCAGCATGTTATTGAACGTAATATTCTCAGGGTCTTTTTGAATTTTTGACAATAAATTTGTTTTCAGATAATTGTATTCTTTGCTTTCGTCATCCGTAAAATCAATTTTTCGACTTAGCACATTTTGAGCGTAGGAAATGTAAGATGGATATTTGTCCAGCAAATCTATATAAGCCTCCATCATCTTTTCCGTCTGTCCGGTAGCACCATACAAATCAGCGAATTGAATTTGAAAAGGATAGCTGGTTTTTAATAATTTTTGCCCTTTCTCTAAGGTTTGAAGTGCATAATCATTTTTGTTTTTTGCTCGGAAAGCGTTGTAAATATTGATGATGGCATTTGCATTATCTGGCAAATCATCAATAAGTTTGTCGTAGATTTTATTCGCCTTCGCTGGTTCATTGTTGTCTTCATAAAATTGCCCGAGCATAACGGGATAGTCGTAGTCAAAACGCATTGTGTTGACTTGTTTTTTTAATAGCTTTTCAGCATCTTTAAGCTGATCGGTCTGATTATAACAATCCAACAAACGAAGAAAATTAATTTTTGATGGGTCACGATCGAATACTCTTTCGCAATATGGAATGGCCTTTTCATATTCTCCCCTAGCGTAATAAACTTCTGCCAGTTGTGGATCATTCCCTTGAGACAACAGCGGAAAACTTACAAACAGAAGCAATATAAAAAGGAGGTTTTTCATTGAGTAGAAAACGTATTTTATTTCTTTTTATTCTCGTTCAAAAGCTGATAGGAAAAATCTTCGATTTCCTTGAAAAGAGCGTCGTATGTTTCAACGGCAAACTTTTTTGTTTCCAAGTATTCATGCGATAAAACTTCTACCTGCTCAAATTTTGACTTTTCAAAAGCAAGAAACTCATCGTATTTTTTTCTATCACCGTCGCCATTTTCAATGTCATGTTTTAGTTGACGAAGGGACTCTATAACCTCATTGCATCCAACTATGGCATTGTTATACATTTTGTCGAGCTTATCCATTGCTCGGCGCATATTTTTATGGCGATCCATTTTTACGCCAAATTTCACATCAATGGTATCTGCGAAGTAATTATTTTTTATTCGCAATTCTGTTTCTCTAGCATCGACGGAAATACGTTTGGAGGAATCCACTTTGTTGGCCTCAATTTCAGCTTTAATTCCTTCAAGCTTTTCTGACATCTCGTCAATTGAAGCTATTTGATTCGATTTTTTGACGTCAGAACAAGAAGTCAACACAAGAAAGGATAGAAATAGAATAGATAATGTTTTCACTTTTTTATCGTAAATATAAAGTAAAAACGAACCTTTTCGTCAATTTTTAGCAATATTTAATAAGTCTTAAGATATCGATTTAAAACCTGTAAAAGGATGTAAAACTTCGGGTATAATTATCTCATTTTCGGTTTGGAAATTTTCCAAGAGTGCTGCTACAATTCGGGGTAAAGCCAATGCAGACCCATTCAAGGTGTGACAAAGTTGCGTCTTTTTATCTTCACCCTTGAAGCGCAATTTTAATCGATTAGATTGGAAAGTGTCAAATCTTGAAACAGAACTCACTTCCAACCATTTTTTTTGAGCAGCCGAATAGACTTCAAAATCATACGTCATAGCGGAGGCAAAACCAGTATCTCCACCACACAAGCGAAGAATTCTAAATTGTAAACCTAATTTAGTCAATAGACCCTTCACGTGTTCAACCATTTCTTCCAAAGCACCCGCACTGTTGTCAGGGTGTTCAATTCGTACGATTTCCACCTTATCGAATTGATGCAAACGGTTTAAGCCTCGTACGTCTTTCCCGTAAGAACCGGCTTCCCTTCTAAAACAGGGCGTGTAACCCGTCATTTTAATTGAAAAATTCGAATCGGGTAAAATCACATCACGGTAAATATTTGTCAAAGGAACCTCAGCTGTCGGAATCAAATACAAATCATCTATTGTGCTATGGTACATTTGACCTTCTTTGTCAGGCAATTGACCTGTTCCAATTCCAGAAGCTTCATTGACCATGTGCGGCACTTGATATTCTTCATATCCCGCTTGGCTCGCTTCCATAAGGAAGAAGTTGATCAATGCGCGTTGTAATTTTGCGCCCTTGCCTTTATAAACTGGGAATCCTGCCCCAGTTATTTTAACGCCCAATTCAAAATCAATTAGATCGTATTTTTTCGTTAATTCCCAGTGCGGAAAAGGTTCGAATCCGAATTTCGGCTCAGTACCCGCTTCATAAACCGTTTCATTGTCCAGTTCACTTTTACCGATTTTAACCAATTCGTTGGGCACATTTGGAATTTGGTAGAGCAAATTTTGGATTTGCCCTTCGAGTCCCTCAACTTCAGATTTCAAACCCGCTTCTTGCGTTTTTAGATCTGTCGTTTTTTCTTTCGCTTGATTCGCTTCAACGGCTTTACCTTGTTTGAAAAGATCGCCAATTTCTTTTGCAAGCCCATTTAATTCGGCCGCAATAGCTTCCATTTCCGTTTTTTTAGAACGCCAATCAGAATCGAAATTTAATATTTCATCTATAGTTGATGTAACGTCGATATTTCTTTTTTTTAAGCCTTCAATAATGGCTTCTTTTTCGTTACGGATCCGTGTAATTTCAAGCATGGTATTATTATTCTTTTGCGAGTGTAAATTTAGTAAAATGGGACAAACATATTCTCATTATTGTGACCTTTAAGTAGGTTCAAAATCGACAATAGTTTGAATTTATCGTCAAGCATTCAACCCTCCGGCTGTTTTGTGGAGGAAATTCATCCAAAAAACTGTATACATAAAAAAAGCGTATTGGCTGAACCAACACGCTTCTAAATTTGTAACGAAGTTTGTTATGCTTCAGCTGTTTCAAATGGAACAACCGATACAAACGAACGATTATCTTTTTTCTTACGGAATTCAACTACACCGTCAGTCAAAGCAAACAAAGTATGGTCTTTACCGATACCTACGTTTGTTCCTGGGTGGTGCTGTGTTCCTCTTTGACGAATAATGATGTTACCTGCAATAGCAGCTTGTCCCCCAAAGATTTTCACTCCAAGGCGCTTACTTGCTGATTCACGACCATTTCTCGAACTACCTGCTCCTTTTTTATGTGCCATTGTCTTATCTTTTTATTTCGCCGAAACGAAAAATTTAAACTTTCTTTTTAATTAAGCTTTGATGCTTTTAATTGCAATTGAAGTAAAAGACTGACGGTGACCATTTTTCTTACGATATCCTTTTCTTCTCTTCTTGCGGAAAACGATTACTTTGTCTCCTTTAACATGGCCAAGTACCTCTGCGGTAACTTTAGCTCCTTCTATAGCCGGGGCGCCAAGTGTAATTTTTCCATCATTATCTACAAGTAAAACTTTGTCGAATTCAATCTTCGCTCCTGTTTCCTCTGACAAACGATGAACATACAATTTTTGGTCTTTTTGCACTTTAAACTGCTGCCCTGCTATCTCTACAATTGCGTACATATAGCTGTTTTTAATTAAATTGTGTTCCTAATTTGGAGGGCAAAGATACATTTTTCTTTTAAGACCACAAATTTATTTTAATTTCTTTTCAAAGGGAGCTGGGACGCTTCGCTTTGGGGCGCTTCGCTGTTGGGGTCGCTCTTAGGAGCTTTGGTGTAATTAGATTTTTTCAAGAGTATTCACCAAAGTGCTGCGACCCAAAGCCTAAAAGGCGACCCAAAATCCAAAGCGCAGCGACCCAACTCCGAAAATTACATTTTTTTCAAAGCTTTAGCCTTTCTTTTTAATTGTAGTTGTGGCCAATAATTCACAAAGAAAACCCCGAGAAGAACTATAAACATTGAACCTATCTGCGCTATATTGATACTTTCTTTAAAGCCAAAACCAATAAAAACAGCAACAATAGGAATGAAATAAGCTACACTGCTTGCAAATAAAGCATCTCTTAATGCCACAATTCTATTGAATAAAATAACGGCGAAAGCAGTTCCAAAAACCCCTAAAATCGCAATAAAACCTAACCCTTGCCATGCATATTCATTATTTTGAACAACATGGATTGTCCCAAAAAATACATTTGCCAAGACAGCAGGAACAAAAACAAACAACAGCGCCATAGAGGTGATTTCCACTGCTGTGAAATGACCCAGTTTGTGTTTGATGGTGTTCAAGCTAACGCCATAGAGCAATGTTGCAAAAACAATAGCTAGTACATGGATTAATCCACCGTTGTTTGGTTGCAGATGTCCAGAATACATTAATAAAATCATTCCGATAGTTCCGATAATAAGTCCGATAATTTGAACAGCTGTTAGATGAACTTTGAAGATGAAAAATCCAATGAGCACTGTAAATATTGGAGTAAAGCTATTAAGCATACCTGCATAACCAGAAGAAATCGCGGTTTCAGCATAGGTGAACAAAAAAGCGGGTAAGAAATTACCGCAAAATCCAACAATAAAAAGGAAAATTACATCACTGAACTTTTTTATTTTCTTTAGCGCTTTCAATGAAAAAGGGATGAGTATGCCGCCAGCAAAAAATATTCGCAACGCTCCAACTTGCATATCCGTGAAAATTGCATCACCCTCAACGGTGTGCATACCTCGTTTCATTAAAATGAAGGAGGAACCCCAAACACATGCGAGAAGTATTAGAATTAACCAGCTTTTTGTTTCTGCTTTCATGCCGCAAAAATAGGCGAAATCTTTTTTTAAAAGCACAACTTAAATTAGTCAGGTTAAGTTATCGTTAATTTTGAAGAAAACTCAACTTATAATCAAACCTATAATTCAGCAATGAGTTCAAAAAGACTAAATTTGCATCAAATATGGCAAAGATTAAAAAACATAATCTGACATTAGAACCTGAATACGATTTCGATATGATAGGAATTTGTTCCCATCATAGTGATTACCGATTGGCCTGGGGAATCAACGAAGCTATGGGACTCCATTTGGCAAAAGCGGATGAAGAATTTGCAACCGATAAAGTCAAAAAAAACAATAGCTCGTCACATAGTTTTTATGAATATTACGATGAAGATAATATGTGTTCCTATTTTCTCATAAAGAATGTTTCGGGGAATCGAATGCTTGTTTCAGAGCAACCAAAGATTGATTTTTTCCTATTCATAAAAGAGCCCAATTCCGTTGACGAAAGTGAATGGGTACAAAAATTGAATGCTGTCCCAAGTGTATTGGCAGCATATGCATTTGATCCAGAGGAATTTGATTCAATGCAAAATATAAGTTTATAAGTATTAAAATATATATGTTAAGTAAAAAAACAAAAATCGTTGCGACATTAGGTCCAGCAAGTAACAAGCCAGAAGTCTTGAAAGAAATGTTTTATCAAGGCGTGAATGTTTGTAGATTGAACTTCTCTCACGGTTCACATGAAGACCATTTGACAAACATAGAATTGATTCGAAAAATAAACAAAGAAACAGGTTTGAATGTGGCAATTCTAGCTGACCTTCAAGGCCCAAAAATACGAACCCACGAAATCGAAAACAATGGGGTGGAGCTTGTCGAAGGAGCTGAAGTAAAAATTGTTTCTGAAAGAGTTTTGGGTACAAAAGAACTATTCTCCATTAGCTATGATAGATTGCCAAAGGATATAAAACCAACAGAAAGAATATTATTGGATGATGGTAAAATTATTTTGGAAGCAGTATCCACAAATGGAACTGTAATCACTGCTAAAGTGATTAACGGAGGTATATTGTCATCGAAAAAAGGAGTGAATTTACCGAACACCAAAATTTCTATGCCGTCCTTGACAGAAAAGGACAAAATAGATTTAGAGTTTGCAATTAAACACAACGTGGATTGGATTGCGTTATCATTCGTTCGTTCGGCAAGAGATATTATTGAACTAAAACATATTATAGCGAATGCAAACGCGAAAGCAAAGGTGATTTCAAAAATTGAGAAGCCTGAAGCTTTGAATGACATTGATGATATTATTGATCAAAGTGATGCTGTGATGGTGGCACGAGGCGATTTGGGAGTAGAAATTCCTTATCAAAATGTCCCTTTAATCCAAAAAATGTTGATTAACAAATGTCGTTTAAACGCTAAACCTATTATTGTGGCAACGCAAATGATGGAAAGCATGATTGAGAATATTACTCCTTCGCGCGCAGAGGTAAACGATGTTGCAAATGCGGTATTGGATGGAGCTGATGCGGTCATGTTGTCCGGTGAAACATCTGTTGGTAAACATCCCATAGAAGTGATAAAAACCATGTCGAACATTATTCGTGAAATGGAAACTTTCGATGGTATTTACAACAAAGAAGAATTACCTGAGAAAAATCAAGACCGGTTCATTACGGATTCAATTTGTTTTAATGCTGTTCGATTGGCTCAGAGAACCGAAACGGATGCGATTATTACCATGTCTTTTTCAGGTTACACCGCATACAAAATAGCATCGCAGAGGCCCAATGCGCCTGTTTATGTTTTTACGAGTAACAGAGATATTTTGACCCAATTGAACTTGGTTTGGGGTGTTCACGCTTACTTTTATGACAAGACGGTTTCTACAGATCATACTATTGCGGATATAAAATACATGATGAAAAAGCAAGGTTTACTTAAATTAGGAGACCTTGTTATCAACATTGCTTCCATTCCTCTTGAGGAAAGTGGGAGATCAAATATGTTGAAATTGAGCTATGTTGAATAGTTCAATTGTTAAGACTTTCATGTGATTTTTTTTGAAAAGAAGGCTTAGAGTTCCGGTCATTTATTAAGACTTGAATTTGCTATTCCTTTTAAATTTTATCTGTCTAAATAGCCTTTTTAAGGATAATTGAAAAAAACCGATCGAAAACCAAAACTTTTCAAGGCATTAGGTGTTCCATAGAAATAGAATTTCCCGTATATTTGCACCCTCAAAAAGACAAGGATAAAATGAACAATTTTTCGAAAAGACACATCGGTCCAAATGCAGCTGAAAAAGCTGAAATGTTGGCGAAAATTGGTATTTCTAGCGTTAACGAATTGATAGATAAAACGATTCCAGCTCATATCCGTTTAGGACGTGAATTGAATGTTGATGTTGCTATGACCGAGCAAGAATATTTGGATCACATAACAAGAATGGGGACCAAGAATGTGGTTAACAAATCGTTTATTGGTTTGGGTTATTCGGAGACGATTGTTCCTCCAGTTATTTTGAGAAACGTCCTTGAGAATCCAGGATGGTATACGGCTTATACTCCTTATCAGGCAGAAATTTCCCAAGGAAGATTGGAAGCTTTGTTAAATTTTCAAACCATGGTTTTGGAATTAACAGGGATGGAAATTGCGAATGCATCTTTGTTGGACGAGGCAACTGCTGGTTCAGAGGCAATGATCATGTTTTGGAATTCTAGATCAAGAAATGAAATTAAAGATGGTGTAAACAAATTCTTCATTTCTGAATTTGCTTTCCCTCAAACAAAAGAAGTTATTTCAGGAAGAGCAAAAAATTTAGGTATAGAATTGGTTTTTGGAAACCCAGAAACATTTGAAGGTGACGCCTCCTTCTTTGGCTCTTTAATTCAATATCCTGACGCTCTCGGTCGAGTAAAAGATATTGGTGGTTTCATTTCGAAAATGAAACAAAATGAAATTCGTGTAGCCGTGGCTGCAGATATTTTGGCCTTAGTTCTACTAAACGCACCGGGCCATTTGGGCGCAGATGTTGTTTTCGGTTCCTCTCAACGATTCGGAGTTCCTATGGGTTATGGAGGACCTCACGCTGCTTTTTTCGCAGCGAAGGATGAATACAAAAGAAATATGCCAGGTCGTATTATTGGAGTTTCAAAAGACGACGACGGAAATATGGCTTTGAGAATGGCGCTTCAAACACGTGAGCAACATATAAAAAGAGACAAGGCGACATCCAATATTTGCACTGCACAAGCCCTTTTGGCAGTAATGGCAAGTATGTATGCTGTTTACCATGGACCAGTTGGAATGCGAGAAATAGCATTGCACGTGCATGGCTTGGCATCGCATACGGCAGAAGGATTAGAGAAAATGGGTGTTGAATTGGGCGGTAAAGCCTTTTTTGATACACTTTGGATTAAAGGAGTGCCTGCTTTTGAAATCCAATCGGCAGCTGAAGCGGCTGGAATGAACTTTCATTACATCAACAAAAACGAATTGTGTATTGCATTTGGTGAACCGCATACCAAAGCCGATGTGCAAATTATTTTAGATATTTTCGCTCAAGTCTTGGCAAAAGACAGCGAGTCTCCAAGCCAAGAAAAGAACGTAACCTTGGCACCAAGATTTTTGCGTTCTGATGCAATTTTCTCTCATCCAACTTTCAGCAAGTATCATTCTGAATCAAAAATGATGCGTTATTTGAAACGTTTGGAAAACAAAGATCTTTCGTTGGTGCATTCCATGATTCCATTAGGTTCTTGTACCATGAAATTGAATGCAGCAGCAGAACTAATGCCGATTACTAATCCACAGTTTGCAAACATTCACCCTTTTGCTCCTATTCATCAAGCGGAAGGTTACCATGAAATGTTCAGACAATTGGAGGCTGATTTGTCAGAATGTACTGGTTTTGCTGGTGTGTCTTTGCAACCAAATTCTGGAGCGCAAGGTGAGTATGCCGGATTAATGGTAATCAAAGCATACCATTTATCTAATGGCGACACACAAAGAACAAAAATGATAATTCCTTCATCAGCACATGGAACCAACCCGGCATCAGCTGTTATGGCAGGTTTTGAGGTTGTTGTTACGGGTTGCGATGACAATGGAAATATCGATATTGACCAATTGAGAGAGGTAGCTGATAAAATAGGCAATGAGTTAGCTGGTATCATGGTTACTTATCCTTCTACACATGGTGTTTATGAAGAAGGTATTAAAATTATTACAAGTATTATCCACAACAATGGTGGGCAGGTATACATGGATGGCGCAAATATGAATGCTCAAGTGGGACTTACCAACCCAGGAAACATTGGAGCAGATGTTTGCCATTTGAACTTACATAAAACATTTGCAATTCCTCATGGAGGCGGTGGACCAGGAATGGGACCAATTGGTGTTGCTGAACACTTATTACCCTTCTTACCAGGAAATCCAGTTGTTAATTCTGGCGGTGAAAAAGCAATAGAAGCAATTTCAGGAGCTCCATATGGTAGCGCTTTGATTTTATTAATCTCATACGCATATATTAAAATGCTCGGGGCAAAAGGTCTTAGAGAATCGACTGAAATGGCAATATTAAATGCAAATTACATTGCAGCAGGTTTGAAAGGTCATTATAATATTTTGTATACGGGTCAAAATGGAACAGTAGCTCACGAAATGATTTTGGATTGCCGTGAATTCAAGAAAACGGCAGATGTAGAAGTCGCTGATATGGCAAAACGATTAATCGACTTTGGTTTTCACGCTCCAACAGTATCTTTCCCTGTTGCTGGCACTTTGATGGTTGAACCAACCGAAAGTGAAGATAAAGAAGAGTTGGATCGATTCATCGAGGCGATGATTAAAATTCGTCAAGAAATCAAAGAGATTGAAAATGGTCATGCCGATAAAGCGAACAACTTGCTTAAAAATGCTCCACATACAGCAGATTGTATTATCAACAAAGATTGGAATTATCCATATTCTCCGCAAGAAGCAGCCTATCCGGTTGATTACTTAAAAGAATTCAAATATTGGGTACCTGTTCGAAGAGTCGACAATGCATACGGAGACAGAAACTTAATTTGTTCTTGTCCGAGCGTTGAGAGTTATGCGAATATAGCTGAGTAAATAAGGCATCAAATGAAAATAAAAAAAAGTCCCTCTGCATTCGGAGGGACTTTTTTTTACATTCTATTGTCACTTTCTATTTTAATAAATAGAGATGACCAGTAAATACTTTTTTCTCATCTGTCTTCTCATCCTTAAATCGAATTTCCCAAGTATAAATCCCTGCAGTTGAAATTTTCTGGTTTGTTGTTCCATCCCAGCCGACAAGTAAGTCGTTTGATTGAAAAATCAATTGCCCCCAACGATCATAGATGCTCAACTCATAGGTTGATTCATCAATACCAGCGCTAATGATTGGGCGAAACACGGCGTTAAATTCATCTCCATCAGGTGTAAAAGCATTGGGAACATAAATAAGTAATTGGTCTTGAACACGGATTATTTTATAGGTAGTGTCTTTACATCCTTCTGATGAAGTAACAATTAATTGCACATTGTAGTTACCAACTTGTCCAATTGGAAATTGATGAGATGGGTTAAAAAGATTACTGATTGTCCCATCATCAAAAGTCCAATCATTTACTTGGTTCAG